>JAKSIB010000052.1 GCA_024399065.1 Fibrobacter sp.
GGTTCGCGGTAGCGCTTGTCCATCTTCATCATTTCGTTGTTGAAGATCATCAGCTGGCTGATAGCGGTATTGAAGCTCATGTTTTCAATGTCGCTTGTGACCTTGATGATGGACTGGTGCATAATCTTCTGGATATCTTCCGGAGCAGCTTCGTCAACGAAGACGGGAGCAGCATCGTCGTCGCCCACCACAGAACGCCATGCGCGGCCCAGGAAACGGTTCATACCTTCGATGCCCTTGGTCTGCCAAGGCTTCACGGCATCCAGAGGACCCATGAACATTTCGTACAAACGAAGGCTGTCTGCACCGTAGTCGCGAACCACGTCATCGGGGTTCACAACGTTCTTCAGGGACTTACTCATCTTGGCAACGATCTGCTTCAGTTCGATGTCGGTACCCTTCTTGAAGAACTTGCCGTTCTTTTCTTCCACTTCGTCGGTGGGAACCTTGGAGCCGGCTGCGTCTTCGTAAGCGAAGGCAAGAATCATACCCTGGTTAAAGAGCTTCTGGAAGGGTTCGTCGGTAGAGACGAGGCCCAGGTCGAAGAGGACCTTGTGCCAGAAACGGCTATAGAGCAAGTGGAGCACAGCGTGTTCTGCACCGCCCACATAAAGGTCGACAGGCATCCAGTACTTTTCAAGTTCCTTGGCCAGGAATGCGTCGCCGTTGCAGGCGTCGATATAGCGGAGGTAGTACCAGCAGGAGCCAGCCCACTGCGGCATGGTGTTGGTTTCGCGAACGCCCTTGCGGCCGTTCTTGTCTACAACGTTGAGCCATTCGGTTGCGTTGGCCAGCGGAGACTGACCGCCGTCACCCGGCTTGTAGTCCTGCAGGTCCGGCAGCTGCACGGGGAGTTCTGCATCGTCGACGGTAGAGATTTCGCCATCTTCCCAGTGGATGATGGGGAACGGTTCGCCCCAGTAACGCTGACGGCTGAAGAGCCAGTCACGGAGCTTGTAGTTCACGGTAGCCTTACCGATCTTGTTGGCTTCCAGCCATTCGATCACCTTAGCCTTGCCAGCTTCCTTGTTGAGGCCGTTGAGGCAGAGGGTGTCGTTCTGGCTGTTGATGTAGGTGCCGTCGGCAGCCCAGCAAGCTTCGCCAGCGAGAACCTGGGGCTTCACGTCTTCCGGGCAGGATGCGTCCGGTTCCATGATGCAGATAACAGGCAGGTTAAACTTCTTTGCGAATTCGAAGTCACGGGTATCGTGGGCGGGCACTGCCATGATGGCGCCGGTGCCGTAGCCAGTCAAAACGTAGTCAGCCACCCAAACCGGAATCTTGGTGCCGGTCAGCGGGTTGATGGCGTAGGAGCCAGAGAACACGCCGGTCTTTTCCTTGGCCAGTTCGGTACGGTCCAGGTCGCTCTTGAGGGCGGCGGCATGAACGTAGGCTTCCACAGCTTCCTTCTGTTCCGGAGTAGTGAGGGTCGGAACCAGCTTGTGTTCAGGAGCCACCACCATGTAGGTTGCGCCAAACAAGGTATCGCAACGGGTGGTGTAAACGCGGAGCTTGTTTTCTGTCGGCTTGCCGTTTGCGTCAGCGATTGCGAAGTCCACTTCTGCACCCTGGCTCTTACCGATCCAGTTCTTCTGCATGTCCTTCACGCCCTGGGGCCAATCCAGCTTGTCCAGGCCCTTCAAAAGACGGTCGCCATAATGCGGGATGCGCATGAGCCACTGCTTCAGGTTACGGCGTTCCACTTCCTTGGTGCCGCACTTTTCGTGAGAACCGTCGTTCAAAACTTCTTCGTTAGCGCAAACAATCTTGCAGTGCTTGCACCACCAGACCTGAGCGTCGGCGTAGTAAGCGAGACGCTTGGAATCCTTGAACTTGCGAACTTCTGCTGCACCCTGAGCCTGAACATCAGCCGGAATGGGCAGTTCTTCAATGGGGCGACCCTTCTGCTGTTCATCATCGAACCAGGTGCCATAAAGGCGCTTGAAGATCCACTGGGTCCACTTGTAGTACTTGGGGTCGGTGGTGTTCACTTCCTTTTCCCAGTCGTAAGAAAGACCGAGGCGCTGGATCTGACGGCGGAAATTGTCGCAGTTCTTCTTGGTGGTGATTGCCGGATGGGTACCGGTCTGAATTGCATACTGTTCAGCAGGGAGACCAAATGCATCCCAACCCATGGGGTGCAAGACGTTGAAACCCTTGGAACGCTTGTAGCGACAAATGATATCCGTTGCGGTGTAGCCTTCGGGGTGACCAACGTGGAGGCCTGCGCCACTGGGATACGGGAACATGTCCAGGCAGTAGAACTTGGGCTTGGACTGATCGGTGCCAGTCTTGAAGGTCTGATGTTCAGCCCAGTAAGCCTGCCACTTGGTTTCGATTTCTTGCGGATTATACTTTGCCATATTTCGTTCCTTTCGCAGACGCCCAAAAGCGCCCGCTATAAAATTTTACGGCGAAAAGATAGAAAAAAGGAATCCCGCCTAGCAGGACTCCCTTTTTTGAAAGCACATAAACCACTCTGTTGTTATTCTTCCTTGCATTCGCCATTAGCAGCAAGTTGGCAAACGGGTTCCCATTCTCCCGCTTCTGTGTAAACATACATTACGTTAACACCTGGAATTCCAAGGGTGCCTTCTGTGCCCGACGATACATAAACAACGCAGGTATCCCCCACCTTCGTATCTTCCTTGGTGCACTGTTCACTTACACTGGGGCCAGCAGGTTTTCCCGTTTCCTTCCACACGCCGTCATTGCAAATAAAATAATAGTCCGTATGAAATCGGCCGCTATAAACGGTAAAGGTGCCTACAGCCCCTTCATTCTCTGCGTTGCAGGGTTCTACAGGATCACGATATTCAGACGGTTGCCATGTTCCTTCTGTACAGCGGTAATACTCATCTGTCCCCCCAACCTTATTGCTCTTAACAGTTTTATAGCTACCCTCTTCACCACATTTTTCCGTGGTTTGGGGAAGGTCATTTGACGCAGAAGATGACGAATCGTCACCACAGGCGGCAAGTGAGAAAACTGCCCCAGCAACAAAAGTTGCACAGGCCATATAATTCAAAAGACTGCGTAATCCTCGCATAAATCCTCCTAAATTTTCATGCAGTTAATGTACAAAACTACCATTTCACACACCACCTTTTACGAAAAAAAAGTTATAATTCTAGTATGTTCGCATCTAAGTTTTTTTCGAAGACCCTTTTGACTTTTGCCACGACTTTTGCGTTGGCAGGTTTTTTCACCAATGCTTTCGCACAGGGATATTTTCCCGGTTCCGGTGAAGAGGATAACGAAAATGAATCTAGCTGCGTAGGTGACGGCTGTGGTCTCGTATTCCCCAACCAGGACGAGCAAGCAAACAACACCCCCTCTGAAACCGCCTCCGAAATCAGTTCCTCCAACGAAGCCGAAGCCGCAACCCAGAGTGGTGATTCCACAAGTGTTGCTGCAGTCGACAGTTCCAAAGTCACCCACGAAGATGAGGAAGACGACGGACGTCCCTACTACATCAACGAATCGGCGTCCGAATACGAAGCCCGAAAGGAAGGCTTTTCCAAGAGTTTAACCTTCGGCGTACGTGCAGGCGGCGGCATGAACTTCACATTCGGAAAGAAAGCCTCTGGCTGGAACATGGATTTCGAAGGCAATGCAGGTATTGTCGGCAGACTTCCTCTTTATAGGAAAACATTGGGTGTCCAGGCAGAACTGGATTTCACCTACCGCCGCTACAACTACGAAAAGGATGTCAGTTACGGACATAACAAAGCAGAAATCAAGGAAATCATCGTTGACATTCCTGTCATGCTTCAATATTTCTTTGACCAAGACGGCCTTTTCATTAATTTCGGTTTAAATCTCGGTCTAAAAATGGGCGGAGAATCCATTTTCCGCCAGACCATCGACACCGAGGACCAGTATACCAAGGACAAACGAAGTAATACCCTTCCCACAGCAGGCGTCGAACTGGGCGGACTTATTGATATCGGCTACCCCATCACTCGTTGGATGATCGTTGATTTGCGAATCGTACAGAACTTCACAAACATGCTGGACATGGATTACATCGCAGAATCCAAGATTATGGGGTCAAAACTCTATACATTGCATACAACATTGGGACTTTTCTTCCCAATTTAGCGGTTGGTTAAGTAAAAAAAATTTTCAATTCTCTTTTTCGTCCCTGAATTTATTTTTAGGGGCGGTTAACCACCGTTTTGGATTGTTATTATTGGACTATGAATTTCAAGAAATTTTCGTTAATCGCTTCCATGGCCATGGCATTGTCTATGCCGGCTTTCGCCCAGGAAGCATCTACAGATGATGAATGGGCATCTGTACCGCAAGCAGACGACTCTGACAGCGCTGCGGCATTCGACAGCACCGCCACATACGACGGTTCTTCCGACGCCGAATTCGCCAACGACGAAGAATACGCCAGTGCTTACGCCCGATACAAGGCACAAACCACGAAAAAGACCGAAATTGAACGTCAACGTACCGAAGGTTTCGCTCGCCCCGTGATGCTGGGCGTCCGCGCACAGGGAGGCATCAACACGTTCTTTGGTGAAAATTCCGATGGTTGGAAAATCGGCTTCCAGGGCGGCGCAGGCCTTATGTTGAAGATGAACCTCGGCATCAAGAATTTGAGCCTTGTTCCAGAACTAACCTTCAACTATCGTCGCTACACCTACGAAAAGGAAATGGCAGACGGTCTTTACACCAACGAATCTGTCATCAACATTTTCATCTTTGAAATTCCCATTATTGTTCGCTACGAATTTGAAAGCACAGATTTCTATGTTGGCCTTGGTCTGAATCTCGGTCTTAAACTAAACGGAAGTTCCTCTTTCGAAAACGTTTCAAACAACGGAGACCGTACTCCTCACCCGAATCCGGATCCAGTCATGACGTCTAGTATGGAAATCGGTGCAGGACTTGACTTGGGTTACATGATCAGTAGAAACACATACATCAACCTGCGTGTAGTTCAATGCTTTACAAGTTTGTTGAACAAGATTCTTGTCGAAGCACAGTCCTTCCAGAATTCCAGTTTGCTGACATTCCAAACCACAGCTGGCATCAGCTTCCTGTTCTAGGAATAACCGTTCACTGTTCTTCATACGAGAACATACAGTACCGTTCACTAGACATTGCAATAGGAAGTGTCAGAAACCGTTCATCGTTCTTCATTACATTAAAAAAAGAAAGGCCTCCGAAAATCGGAGGTCTTTTCTTATGTACGGGACTTAAACAAAATTCAAGATCAGCACCGCACAACTAGCAGCGCAATCTAGCGACCAATCTTTGCTGCGTTAATCTGTTTGCGGAGCTTCTGAATTTCGCGTTCGATCAAGCGCTTTTCCACGGCGAAGAATTCTTCGTTTCTCTGGATAGCATTCTTGTAGATGACATCAGCTAAATCCGGTTCGCCAGCCATAAGAGCCACAAGCACGCAGTTGCGAAGGAACAGCTGATCCATTTCGCCCATTTCGTAACGGTCGTAGAAGTCTGCCACGGCCAAGGCGCCCTTGGCGTAATCCTTGGCGCGAGCAGCTTCAAGGATATTGAATTCATCTGCAAAGCTCTGGGGCACAGCCTTGTTCTCAACCAGTTCACGAATCTTCACGTAGACCTCGTTGGAATCGCGAGCCTCCATAGGAATGGTGCGGATCCATTCCACATATTCCTCGCGGAACTTCTGGAATTCCGGAGACGATTCCAATGCGGCCAACTGCGGATTTTCTATGGCTGCGCTATCCACAGCAGAACTATCGACTGCGACGCTATCAGCAACCGGGGCCTTCTTCAAAAGATCTTCAGCGTAAGCCAGCAAGCCACGTTTCTTGTAAGTGTCCTCGCCATTTTCCATCATGGCCTTTGCACGTGCCGGTCGGCGAAGGTTGTATTCTTCAGGGCTCAAGTATTCCTGCCAGCAGACTTCGCAAGAATCGAACATCTGAACGATGTGGGCCTCGGAGTGCACGAAGCGGGCTTCTTCAGCGCGGTTATCCACCATGGGAACAAAGATACTGTTGGGTTCAACACCTTCTAGCAAGGAAGAAACCATCTTGTTGGTGAAGAGGAAGTTTCTTTCGCCGAAGAATTCCGGATCACGATGAATGCGGTCAAATTCCTTGATCATTACGGAATCCGTGCTAAAGCGGCCAATGCCCTTCTGGTACACAGGTTCATCACTTGCAATCATGATGATGTCCGGTTCATCCGTAGACTTGTACAAGCTGACATAGGGGAAGTTCATATCCAAAGCCTTCAGAATGTTCAAGAACATCAAGTCATTGAATTCGTAGGTCTGAATCCACTGCACCCAAAGTCCACCGGGCTTCATGTAACGCTTCATCTTAGCATAGAATTCATGAGCGAACAAGCCAGCCACACCGCTTACCCAAGGGTTCGAAGGCACACTAATAATCATGTCGTACTGACGACGATTGGTGTGGAAGAATGTAGTTGCGTCATCAATAAAGATGTGGATGCGGGGATCATCGTAACCACGGGCGTTATACGGATAGAATCCCTTGGCCAAGTCCATCATGGCTTCTTCAATTTCAACGCAGTCGAAATCCTTCAGCAGCGGGTCTGCCAAAAGATAATGGGCGCCCATACCGCTACCATAGCCCACCATGGCAGCATCGTAAGGTTCCGTCTTCACAGCCATGGGCATGAATGCAGTTGCTGCCTGGGTCAGTTCATCGCTGGAAATAGGCTGAGTACGATCCTTGCTCAAGCTTGCATCAGCCTTACCATTGGTCTTAACATAATAATGGACCTTGGATTCATGGAAACTGATGGTTGCGGTCTTACCATCAATAACACGAATCTTTTCATCGGGATGCATGTTCTTGTAGGAACGGAAAACGCCAGATGTTACCAGGTGGGGGTCGAAATTCACAAAGAAGGCGGGCAGCACCATGGCGGCGGCCACCACATAGAACATCACATTGTGACGCCACTTCTTGCGGTACACAGCCAGTAGGATAAAGCCAATGGCGAAATCAAGAACAGCAGCAAGGACCAAAGCTCCCTTCAGCTGGAGGAGCGGCAACAGCAAAAGGCCGCCGCCAGCAGAACCGAGGATAGAACCCAAAGTATTCCAGCCATAAACCTTTCCGATAGGAGCTTCGCTCTTGAAAGCACGAGTCAAAATCAAGGTAATCAAAGGCAAGGTCATGCCAGCGAAGAAACTGGTAGGCACCATCCAAAGCAAGGACAAGGCATACTTAAACAAGCTCCAACAAACATAACCATCAGCCGTGGGATTGAAAATCTGGTTGGCCTCATTCATCATGGCCCAGAAGGGCTCGTGGAAGTACAAGGTGCAAAGAGCAAAGAAGGCCATGAAAATCTGGGCCAGGGAAAGCACCACCAGGCTATCCTTCTTCAGGAGCTTACCGCTGACAGCACTACCGATGGCAAGGCCCAGAATAAATGCAGAAAGCATCTGGTCGAAGCTGTGGCTAGAAGAACCCATCAACAGGGAAAGCAAACGAGTCCAGACGATTTCATAAACGAAAGAAGTCAAGCCGGTAATAGCTGCAATCCACAGCCACATGTTCTTGTGGGGCATGGGCAGGTTATGTTCCGCAGCATAGTCTTCATTCTGATTTTCAATTTCTTCCTCGTTTTCTGCAGCAGGCACAGGCGAAGTCGTCATGCCGATAAAGCTAAACACCGCAGCCAGCAAGAAGTTGATGGAAGCAGCCACAATCAAGGTCGCATGATTACCGATGTTTGGAATCAGCAAATAGCTGGTAGCAAGAATACCGATTGCAGAACCCAGGCTGTTGGTAAAGTAGAGCATGGGGAGAGAAACTTCTGCACCGCTCTTGCGCATAAGCCCCGCAGCAATAAACGGGAAGGTCATGCCCACCGCGATCGCAATAGGAAGCGTAGAACCCGTAGCAAGGACCACCTTGGCGATTTCAGCGCCTCGGGAGCTAAGCCCCGCCGTAAATTCAGAATCAAAGAAGAATCCTGTCAGCAAGTTGTACAGCGGGTGGTAAGCTACACCACCGATACCGATAGCGAGTTCCACCAGACCGTAGCCCAAAAGCGGGCGCTTGGTCTTCGTCACAAGCTTACCGGCAACAAAGCTACCGATGGCAAGGCCGCCCATGTAAATGCAGAGGGTGAGAACTTGTCCGTAACTGGAATGACCCAGGAAAAGCTTAAGATAACGTGCCCAGGAGCCTTCATAAATCAGGCCGGCAAAACCTGAAAGGGCAAACAGGAAATAAATGAGAATATTCATGGCGTAAATTTATACAAATACACCATGAATGAAATGAAAATAAAAATTTAGAGAGTCTATCCTTTACGGATTATAGTGGTCAAAGGATTCCATCATGTCTATCACATACTTATCCGGATTATCCATCGGATTAACAGTGTAGGCTGTGACGACATAGAAATTACCCTTTTCCGTCAATTTAACCGCGGAACACTCACGGAAATCATCTTTACCCTCAAGGCAAATCAGCCCATACCCGTTTTCCTTATTGAAGGAAGAAGAAAGTACGGAACCTCCTTTCAAGGGTTCATAATTCTCAAAAGAATTCTCAGCGTCCCACTGCATAAAGTACATAACTACAGCAGAATCCGAAGCCATTGGAGGGGGCGTGAAGGAGCTATCGCGTTCAACCAGGGATCTTGTTGCTCCTCGAGCCGTCAAATTCAAACTAGGACTTTCTACTTCGCCCAAAACAAACTGAACTCTGAATACGCCATGTTCAATAGAATAAGTTGCTACCCTATAAGCCCACTGTTCATTTGGCATAAACGGCAAAGTAAACTCCACCGGTTCCGGATGAGGAACCTGCAAATACATGCCTCGCTTTGTCCACTTGTACTGGCCAATGCGAATAGCATCCTTGGAGGCACAACCTTCCAAAAGAATCAATGCAAAAAGGCCTATTACTAAAGCAAAATGTTTTTTCATATCTAACCCCTTTTTCTTTGTCTACTTCTTCTCAGAGGGCTTCACGATGGAAGCCATTTTCTGGGTAAAGCGCTGAGCAAGAGAAGCATTTTCATCGTCCTTGGTGCCAGCCTTTTCTGCAGCGGCAGCCTTGGCTGCAGCGATTGCTTCGGGCTTCCAAGGAGTCAAGCCAACCACGTTATCAACCGGAAGAGAGAATGCAATACCCTGGCCCATGGTATCGAGGCCAGCCTTCTGGTACAAGGAATGAAGAACAGCATCCTTGATTTTAGAATCCACCAGAATCATCACGATTTCCTTTTCCGGTTGGATTGCAATATGGAAGAAGGATTCCGCTTCCTTGTTTGCGGTACCGCGGGCATTCAGAATCGTACCGCCACGGGCGCCAGCTTCCTTGGCAGCGTCCATCACCATTTCGGAGAAGCCGTTATTCACAATGCAAAAGATGACTTCGTGATTATATGCGCTCATTTTTCCTGTCTCCGAACCGCGTCGCGGTTATCGCTTAAAAAATTAAAGATGGACTTGCCGATAATGCTTGCCATCGGAATCGTGTAGGCAATGCCTCTGCCGCCGGGAATGGTATTGAACTTTTCCTCAAGGCTTTCAAGTGCAGCAGGCAAATGGTCCTCGCCAATAACGCTAATGATTACCGCGCGATTTGGGTCGGCCAAGCCCATAGCCGTCGCAATTTCCTTGGGAGCAGTTCCCTGCCCGAAAACCACCATCTGCATGTTCACGCCGAAGGACTGGATATGGTCCATAAAAAAGTCCGCCTTGGCACGGCTCACCACCGTCATCATGATTTTCAACTTGTTCATGGAAACGGCAGAATGACCATCGGTAACAGCGTGGCCGCGTCTTCTTACGGGATTGAATCTTCCAATATCAGCCATGCCTTACCTACACAAAGTCAATAATCTGTTCATCATCCGCATCCTGGATGCGACGCATCATCATACGATTACGGAGGGTTCTGGAAAGAATCGCCTTAAAGCCAAGAACCTGAATCGTAATCAACGGAGTCATGGCCACCATGGCCACAATGCCAAATGCAAAATTCAAAATGGCATCGCCACCGCCGTGAACGGAAGCGCAGGCGCCAATTGCCAAAGGCAAAATAAAGCTGGAAGTCAAGGGACCGCTGGCCACGCCACCGGAGTCAAAGGCAATGGCCGTATAAAGTTTCGGAACAAAGAAGGACAAACCAAGAGAAAGGAAGTAACCCGGAATCAAATAATAAATGAGAGGGAATCCGTAAATCAGGCGAATCATGGAAAGACCAATGGAAATGCCAACACCCACAGACAAGGCAATTAACATGGAACGTTTGGTCACCAGACCACCAGTGATTTCTTCCACCTGCTTATTCAACACATGCACCGCAGGTTCTGCAAGCACCACCACCATACCGATGATAAAGCCAGCAACCACCAGTGCCTTAGGAATTGCAGCTAACTGCTGGCCCAGTTCAAAACCGATAGGCATAAAGCCCACGGCCACAGCCGTCAAGAAAATCACCAAGCCCACAAAAGTATAGATGATACCGAAACCGATCTGCATCAACTTTGTTTTTGTCAGCTTCAAAACAAAAATCTGAAGCACCACAAAGAACGCCACAATCAGGCCCAAAGCCACAATCACTTCCTTGGCCACACCAAGAACGGTATGGAAGAAATTCATTCCAAGATTTGCATCGATGGAATAGGCACTTTCAGAAAGTTCGTAGGCCAAGTCGCCCTTGGAACAAAGGAGCAAGCCCATCAGGGCAAGAATCGGGCCGATGGAACAAAGGGCAATCAAGCCGAAGCTGTTTTCATTGGCATTTCGACCACCAATGGCACCAGCCACACCCACGCCCAAAGCCATAATAAAGGGCACCGTAATGGGGCCCGTGGTCACACCACCGCTATCAAAAGCCAGCGGAACAAAGCTTGCCTTCCCCATGGAAATCATCAGCATGCCCAACATGAAAAGCACCATGTAGAAGAAGATGATAATGGAGGAAAGATCTTTCTTAAAAACAATCTTGAAAATGGCCAAAAGCAAAAAGAGGCCTACGCCCACACCCACCGTACCGATCAAAAGCTTGGGGTAAATGGCATTTTCCACCTGTTCCGCCAAAACGGACAAGTCAGGTTCCGCCACCGTAATCAGCACGCCCATCACAAAGCACACGGAAACCAAAAGCAAAAGGCGGCGGGACTTAGCCAAACCGGAACCCACATGTTCACCCATGGGAGTCATGGCCAGGTCGGCACCAAGGTTGAAAAGGCCGATACCAATCACCAAGAACACGGCACAAAGGGCAAAAACAAGCAATTCCTTCCAGGACAAGCTTACCAAAGGCGTAAAAGACACCACCAAAACGATCAATGCCACAGGGAGCACCGACGTAAAGGCTTCTTTCAACTTGTCCAGGAGAATTTTCAGCATTTTTATGCAATATAGTTTAAAAAAGATGGCGACGAACACCCCAAATACGCCTAAAAGAGGTCAAAAACGGCAATTTTCAAAAAAATCAAATTTTTTATTTTTTATGCAACCAAACCAACCATTAAAACATCAAAAGGTTACAATGGACGAAAAAATCATTCTACAAAAGATTAAGGAAGGCAGCCGCGAGGCTTTGGGTATGCTTTGGCAGTCCCATAGCAAGCAGGTCTTGAACCTTGCCTTCAGAATGATGAAGAATCGTGACCAGGCCGAAGACCTCCTGATGGATGTTTTCGTGCAAGTTCCCAAGGCTATCCAAAGCTTCCGAGGCGATTCCGCCCTAGGAACATGGCTTTACAAGCTGACGGTGAACGCCTGCCTCATGAAACTGCGCGCCCAAAAGCGACATCACGAACTTGAAGAACTGAATCTTGAGAATATCGTGGAAAATGCACTCGGAAAGCAGGAAAGTGCAGAAATTCTCAAGGATTACGACCCGGAATTGCTTCAGATGGGGCTAAATGCACTGCCCGCCGAAACAAGAAGCATGCTCTGGCTCAAGGATGCCGAAGACATGGACGTCAAGGATCTGGCAGACATCTACGAAATGCCCGTAGGAACCATTAAAGCCCGCCTTAGCCGCGGCAGAAACTTTGTGAAGAATTTTTTAAAGGAGAGGAAAATGTATGCGTAACATCAATTTTTCTACCGACATCTCCGAAAACGATGATCTCGACAAGTTGGATTTCTCCAAGCTTGAAGAACTTACCCCTCG
This sequence comes from Fibrobacter sp., assembly GCA_024399065.1. Classification (NCBI taxonomy): domain Bacteria; kingdom Pseudomonadati; phylum Fibrobacterota; class Fibrobacteria; order Fibrobacterales; family Fibrobacteraceae; genus Fibrobacter; species Fibrobacter sp. The sequence goes on from JAKSIB010000052.1 coordinate 12,135, forward strand.
TGCAGATTCCTGGGATAAGGTTTGCGCCCGTCTCGATGCAGAACAGGCTGCACCCAAGAAGTCGAACATCATTTCTTTCCGTGCAATTTACAGCGCTATCCCGTTGGCAGCAAGCTTTGCTCTTGTGGGTCTCAGCGCATGGCTCGCAGCCTTCAATACTATCGATGACCAGACTATTTCCATGAGCACCATGGAATCCAGCGATACTGTCGCATGGTTCAACAGCCTGGGCGAAGACGATAGCGAAGACTTCGACCTTATGGAAAATTCAACCGCCATCAACTACTTGATGAAGGAGTAAACTATGAAGGGATCCGTAAAACTTTTCATCGCAAGCATGTTCGTGTTTGCTTGCGCCCTGGGCTTCTTTGCCGGTGCGCTCTGCTTCAACAACAAAGCACCTGCGCCCTGCGAAAAAGGCATGATGATGCCGCCCCCTCCCCCGGGATTTGAAGGCAAGGGTCCCCATGGTCCGCAGGGCCCTGGCTTCAAGCACGGTCACGGCCCCCGCCCGGAAATGAGCGAACGTCACCAAGGTGGCCGCGGCCCGAAGGTCGCTCCCGAGTTCCTGGATTCCCTCCTGCAGGTGACCCCGGAACAGAAGGCGCAGATCGAAAAGCAACGTGCAACTTCCGACTCCACCACAAAGGCAATCCGCAAGCAGCGTCAGGAAGCCGAAAAGCAGCTCCGCGAAGCTATGGAAGCCGGCAACGCCGACCAGATTAACGCAGCAAAGGCAAGCGTTCTCGCATCCCAGAGCGCCATGCTGGACCAGCGCGTCAACAGCTACAACGCATTGGCAGGCATCCTCTCCAAGGAACAGATGGAAAAGTTCCGCGCCTTCCATAACGAAAACATGAAGAACGTTCACGAGGGCCCCCACGGCCCCAAAGGCCACGGCCCGAAACACGGTCCCAAGCCCGGTCACGAAGGTTTCCCGCCTCCCCCGCCGCAGCACAAGTAATTCCTGAGAAAAACTTAAACGAAGAAGTCCCCGGTTAATCACCGGGGACTTTTTTAACTAAGAGAGAAAATCTAGACAGCGGGGACTAAACACTCTAAATGTCCCTGGCAGTGTAGATGGGAAAATGATTAAACGAGATTAGCAATCAAAAGCAGAGCACTGCCGCTGATAACGAGCAAACCACTGAGGATAGCTTCAACCTTCGGGCCGTACTGCTTTGTAATGGTACGATTCTGAGCTTGAAAACGCTGTTCCATAATTAACCTTCCTTTTCACCAAACAATGATAGGTTTCCCATCCCTATGTCTATAAATTACCTAAACGGGTGAGGGAAAACACAAATCTGTGGACAGGTTTTATGGACAGTTTGTCAACGGTTAGTAGTACTTGGAATATTACCCAATGCCATATTATGACCGGGTTTATTCCATGTAAGAATATCGTAAGAAGCATATTTTCTATATTTTACGCTGTATTTAACACCCGCTTAGCGGAAAGGATAAACAATGTCTAAACTGACTGATTCTCAGGAATGGAAGGCTCTTGAAGCCCACTCCGAAGTAGCCAAGACCTGGCACATGAAGGAACTCTTCGCCAAGGACCCCAGCCGTGCTGCAAAGTTCAGCGCTGAAGCCTGCGGCCTCTTCCTGGACTACTCCAAGAACATCATCACCGACGAAACCATGGCAAAGCTCCAGGACCTCCTGAAGTCCGCCAACTTCGAAGACATCCGCGCTAAGTACTTCGGCGGCGAAAAGATCAACACCACCGAAAAGCGTGCTGTTCTCCACACCGCTCTCCGCTACAAGGGTAACGAAGCTATCTGCGTCGACGGCAAGGACGTGATGCCCGAAGTTCGTGCAGTTCTTACCCACATGGAAGAATTCACCAAGCTGGTCCGTACCGGCAAGTGGAAGGGCCACACCGGCAAGTCCATCAAGTACGTTGTGAACATCGGTATCGGCGGTTCTGACCTGGGCCCGGTGATGGTTACCGAAGCCCTGAAGCCCTATGCTGAAAAGCCGGCTGCAGGCGAAACTTCTCCGGAAGTCTTCTTCGTTTCCAACATCGATGGCACCCACATGGCAGAAACCCTGAAGAAGGTTAACCTGGAAGAAACCCTCTTCATCGTCGCTTCCAAGACTTTCACCACCCTCGAAACCATGACCAACGCACAGACCGCCAAGGAAGCCGTGCTCAAGGCCTTCAACGGTGACGAAAAGTCCATCGCAAAGCACTTCGTTGCTCTTTCCACCAACACTGAAGCAGTTACCGCTTTCGGTATCGACCCGGCCAACATGTTCGAATTCTGGAACTGGGTTGGCGGCCGCTACTCTCTGTGGTCTGCAATCGGTCTGTCCATCGCTCTCCGCATCGGCTTCGATAACTACATGAAGCTCCACCAGGGCGCTTACGAAATGGATCAGCACTTCAAGACTGCTCCGGTGGAAAAGAACCTGCCGGTGATTCTCGCCCTTATCGGTGTCTGGTACAACAACTTCTTCGGTGCCTCTAGCTACGCTATGCTCCCCTACGACCAGTACCTCCATCGCCTGGCTGCCTACTTCCAGCAGGCTGACATGGAATCCAACGGTAAGTTCGTTGACCGCGACTGCAAGCGCGTGAACTACCAGACTGGCCCGATCCTCTGGGGCGAACCGGGTACCAACGGCCAGCATGCCTTCTACCAGCTGATCCACCAGGGCACCAAGATGATTCCTTGCGACTTCATCGCCCCGGCAAACAGCCACAACCCTGTTGGCGATCATCACCAGAAGTTGCTCTCCAACTTCTTCGCTCAGCCGGAAGCTCTCATGAACGGTAAGACCCTCGACCAGGCTGCAGAAGAACTCCGCAAGGCTGGCAAGTCTGAAGAAGAAGTCGCTTTCCTCGCTCCGCACAAGGTGTTCGAAGGCAACAAGCCCACCAACTCCATCATGATGGACTACGTTT
>JAKSIB010000053.1 GCA_024399065.1 Fibrobacter sp.
TAAGCACATCTCCGATTCCTTCAATCTTCCCGGCAGTCTCTCAGGATTGCCGTCCTGTTTCGTTCAGGCTTTTCAGCCGTCCCTCTCAGGAACGACGCCAATTATAGAATTTTCCAGAACCTTTGCAAGGGTAGTTTTTCACTTTTTTTCGCTTTTTTCGACGTTTTTTCCAAAAAACGGAAAAAAAACGGGTCATACGCAGCGAATCCCACTAGGAGTTCACAAACTATTCACAACTTTTTTCGGAGCCCAGTGAAAAATTTTCGGTAAATCGTTCACTTTTAACGAGTTAGGCCAGCAACGACCTGGTCAAAAGGACGTTTTTTTGCTTCAAGATCCACTGAAACGGACTCAATCTGCCATCTGAACCATGTCAACTGGCGTTTTGCGTAATTTCTGGTCTTCTTTTTGACGTCTTCTATGGTATTATCAACATCCGATTGGCTTTTTGCCTGCAATAATTCCCTATAACCAAGGCTCTGCCATGCGGGAGCATCCAGCGGAACAGTCTTCGCCAGCTGCAGACATTCATCAATCCAGCCATCTTTAATCATCTGGTCTACGCGGGCATCGATTCTTTTGTACAAATTATCACGATTGCGTTGAAGCCAGAATACAGGCAAAGCACCGATGCCGCCTTCACGTTCTTTTTGCAAGTCCGAAAGCTTGCGGCCCGTAGCACGGAACACTTCAAAAATTCGACAAATACGTTGTACGTTATTCGGTTCAACCTTCGACATCGCTTCAGGATCCACAGCGCATGCTTCCCTGTACAAGCAATCTGCACCACGTTCAGCAATAGTTTGTTCCAAATCCTTACGAATGTTGTCTGGAATTTCCGGAATGTTGGGCAACCCCAACATCAAAGACTGGAGGTAAAGTCCGGTACCACCAACAAGAATGAAATTCTTTTCCGGATTCTTGGTCACGAGATTTTTAGTTTGTCTGCAAAACTCCCCTGCCGAAAAAGATTCCGTCGGTTCAAGGAAATCCACAAGATGGTGCCTCACTCGCTGAATGCAATCTAGGCTTGGTTGAGCCGTGCCGATAGAAAAGCCTTTGTAGATCTGTCGAGAATCTACGCCAATAATTTCAGCACCATAATGGTCTGCAAGTTCCATGGACAAATTGGATTTACCAATTCCTGTAGCACCAACCAATGCAAATAAGATAGGCATGCCGTCAATGTAGTTATATTTACAACCAAGATGAAGAAATCAAAACACATAATTGCCATTATCATTGTATTGGTTATTATTATCGGGACAGCCGCAGTGCTCCTCCCTCGATTGGCCGATTCTGAATGGGCCAAAAAACTTGTTGCAGAAGAAGAAACTCCTGTAGAAAATGTCGTTGAGGAAGCTGCCGTAGACACAGTTCCCTTCAAGGAAAAACTTCAGCAGGAACTCCAGATTGTCCAATCCACTTACGTCAAAAGAAAAAAGAAGGACGTTTGGACTCTTGGCCGCGGTCAATCCATTATAACTTACTTGCTGCAAACCCAGCGTTTCGTAAAAAAGAAGGGCGGCAAGATTTTATTCATGGAAGAGTTGCACAACAACAATGTTTTGCAATCCGCCAATGTTGAAATTCTCCAGCCGGACAACGACACCTTGCGTGTAGAATTCCAGGTTTCCGAAAGCGTTTTCAGGGACGACGCCTCCGTCCTGGCTGTAGCTTTCCAGGTTACGAGCTTGAGCCCCGAACTGATTGCAGAATTAAACAAGTTGGATTATCCCTACAGTCTGCTTATTCCCCCATTCGGTATGCCCTCTGAATTCTATCCGAATCTGGACAAAGTAAAAAACGCCGAACTCGAATTGTGGCTCACCATGGAATCCACCAAGCTGAACAAGGTTCACAACAAGTTAAGACCTCTTCGCATTCACCACACCGAAGAGCAGATTCAGACTGTGATTGACGAAGCTAAGGTTCTGATTCCAAGAGCCAAGGGTGCCGTTTCCCGTTACGGAGAACAAGCCGTGGAGCACGAACAACTTCTCCAGGCGATCCTCTCCCCCGTCCAGAAGAACAACCTCTGGTTCATCGACGCAACCATGAACAGCAGATCCAAGGTTCCTCAGGCTTGTAAGACTTTGAATCTGAAGTGTGAATCTTCTTCCTACTACAATCCCGAAAACAGCGCCTTGGCCGACTACATCAAACAGCGTCTTCGCGACGCCCGTAAGCGTGGTCTCTCCACCATGTTCATTCCCTTGAACATGGAAAACCTTAATAAAGTAAAGGACCTTTCTGAAAAGGCGAAAAATCAGGGAACTAGCTTAGTATATTTATCTAAATTTATGGAATATTGATAAGGAGCCTGTATGACCGTAAAACTGGGTTTTAACGTAGACCATATCGCCACCCTCCGTGAAGCACGCAAAGTTTGCGAACCGGATCCCGTGGCAGCAGCAGTCATTGCAGAACTGGCCGGTTGCAACAGCATTTCCGTTCACCTGCGCGAAGACAAACGTCATATCCAGGACCGCGATGTCAAATTGCTCCGCGGTACTGTGACCACCAAGATGAATCTTGAAATGGCTCCTTCTCAGGAAATGGTTCAGATTGCCATCAACAACCAGCCGGACACCGTCACCTTGGTTCCGGAAATCCATACCGAGCTCGCCACCGAAGACGGCTTGAACGTTGCAGCAAAGGCTGCTGATCTTGTAAAGCCGGTCATCACCCTCAAGAGCAACGATATTTCCGTAGGCGTGTTTATCGATCCCGAAACCGAACAAGTCAAGGCTGCAAAGAAGATTGGCGCAGACTTCGTGGAATTCAACACCAACAAGTACGCCACATCCTGCACCCTCGGCAGCAAGGAAGAAATCGAACGTGAAATTTCCGCATTGCAGGACATGACCGTTCTCGCCCGTAAGTACGGTCTTCGCGTCAAGGCTGGCCGCGGCCTGAACTACAGGAACGTTGGTGCAATCGCTGCCATCGAAGGCATTGAAGAACTGGTCGTAGGCCACAGCATCATCTGCCGCGCCGTAATGATGGGCATGGACCGCGCCATCAAGGACATGGTGGACGCCATCCGTAACGCCGACTAATCTTCTGCTTCAGCACAATTTAAGCTTATAAAAGAAGCCTCCCTTCGGGGAGGCTTTTCTTTTTAATAATCCTTATATTCAACGTTCTGAAGGACCAGTCCCTGGGGAGGAGCCCAGGTTCGTTCGCCCTTGAAGTTCTTTTCAAAAATTTGGTTCACGGTACCCATAGGCAATTTACCACGGCCCACGTCAAACAAGGTTCCCACCATGGCTCGGACCTGACGGTGCAGAAAGCGATTTCCCTTGATATGGAACATGCAGCTCCAATCGTTCAAACGTTCCAGACGGAATTCTGTCAGGATGCAATCCGTGGGCTTGCCGTCGTTTCGAGGAATGCAGAAGTCGATAAAGTCATGATGACCAAGGAAGGATTCCGCTTCCTTTTCCATGGCATCGAGATCCAGATGCAGGGATCCACATTCCCAACCAAAGTCACGTTGCAGAGCCACCGGCCTGGTAAAGATGGTGTACTGGTAGTAGCGGCAAGTCGCATCGAATCGGGAATGGAAATCGTCGGCGCAACGTTCAAGATCGCGAATGCGGATCAAACGCTTTGTAAGGCCGTTAATGGAATTCACCGTCTTGAAGGTGTCAATTTCGCCGTCGTAGTCAAAGTGTACGCACTGGCCGCGGGCATGAACACCAGTATCCGTTCTACCGGATCCAGTAATGCGGATTGGCGTGCGAAGCGCAATGGAAAAAGCCTCTTCCAAAGCGGACTGGACCGTCACAAACTTCGTCTTGCCGCCCTCGTTCTGGGCCTGCCAGCCGTAGAAGGCGCTGCCAAGATATTCGCAGCGGAACCTATAGCGCATCGATGGTTAGTCCTGATTGTCGCGGATAACGGCTTCGACCTTATCCTGCGGGAGCTTCATGCGGGAAGCGATGATGGATGCAGGAACGCCGCGGCGGGAAAGCTGCAGGATCTTGCTCTTTTCAGAATTTTCCCTGTCGAAGCGGGTAATTTCAAGAGGACTGCTGCCCATAAGGCTAGGATCGCCAGTAGAATTGCGGCTCTGGGCGCGAAGCCTCATGGTTCGTTCGCGGGACAGGCCGCGGGGTGCACGAAGAACATCAGAAAGATTCTGCATTGCAGAAGTAATACGTTCCTTTGCAGTCGGACGAAGCGTAGGCTTGCTTGTGGGAACGCCGGTAAGAATCTTGTTTTCCGGAATACCGTTTTCATCTTCGAAGGCGATCTTCTGGTCAGTATCCGTGGAACGCTCCGTTGCCTGCTGAGCCATGGTTTCGCGCTTCTGGGCTGCATATTCTTCTGCATCGGCGATAATGGAACGCTTCTGCGGGCGGGGGCGGGAAATCAAAGTAGCGGCATCATCAAAGCCACCCTTCGGTTCCTTGAATCGTTCTGCCTTCACGGCCTCCATTCTCTGGGTAATGATTTCCTGACGGCGCTTCAAGAGCAAAACAAGAACGACAATGCAGATGACAATGGCAACTGCACCGCCAACAATCCAGATCAAAGTGTCAGAGGACATGGACTGGGGCTGGGCTTCAGCTTCAGGGGCAGTATTTTCGACACCACCCACAGGGCCATTGCGCATGGCAGAAAGAGTTTCCCAGGCGGCATCAAGTTCAGTACGAATAACAACTTGAGCGTCAGCATTACCCTGGGCATTCCAAAGTTCAATTTCCAAGGAATCAATCTTGGCGCGAGCTTCCAAATAAGCATCGGCGTCAAAAGAGGATCTAGATCCAGAAAAGTCAAGAGCAAGATATGCGACCAAGGCGGAGGCCAGCACAAACAATACTGCAGGAGCAACAAATTTCTTCATATGGCGCAATTTAGCAAAAACGGAAGAATTTGATAATAAGGGTATTGATTAAAAGCGCCCTTTTAGGAGGATGGTTCCCGCAGCCAGGGAAAAGTGACCGTCATCACAGGTGTGATGGGCGTTACAATCCGTCTTGTGATATTCACAACACTTGTTTTAAAGATTTCAACAAAACCCTACACAAGGACATTTTAATTGGTATCTTTGTGTTCAAGAACTCTTTGTTCTCCTCCTAACCCCCAAAAAAACATCCCGGCGTCAGTCGGGGTGTTTTTCTTATATGTACAAAGGGCGGGGGCACTCCCCCGCCCTTTGGATTCCCACCCCTGTGACGCGTAATGGGCGGAGGCACTCCCCCGCCCTTTGGATTCCCACCCCTGTGACGCGTAATGGGCGGAGGCACTCCCCCGCCCTTTGGATTCCCACCCCTGTGACGCGTAATGGGCGGGGCACGAAAAAAGGTCCCACGAGGGGACCTTTTGAAATTTTCTTATCCGGAGGGGCAAAGCTCGACGCACTACATGTTTGCCAGGACGTCGGCAAGAATCACACGGTTTGCGCCAGCCTGGATTGCGTAATTCATGGAAGCTTCGGCAGTGTAGAAGAGGGACAGGCCATCGGCCGCATGAACCGGCATTACGGAAACACCCATGCTCAAAGTCGTAGACAGGATTCCATCGCCATAGGCGATCTGGAGCTGAGAAATTTCGTTGCGGATCTTTTCAGCACGCTGGCGGGTAATCTGCAAGTCTGCACCCGGCAGAATCACGCAGAACACATCCCCATCGTAACGACATGGAATATCTTCGTTGCGGATATAGCCCGGAAGGCGCTGACCCAATTCCCAGAGGAGCTGTTCCACAGCATGGCGGCCGCGGTTCTGCTGAATTTCCTGAGCGGCATCCGGATAAATCATGATGAGACCGATAGGAGTCTTGTGGCGTGTTGCAGCAAAGACTTCGCGGGTCAAGGATTCTTCTGCATAGCGTCGATTGAACAAGCCCGTCAAGGAATCACGAATGCTATGTTGTTCGTAACGGATATTCAAGTTCTGGTTTGCAATGTACAAACCAAAGGTCGTTGCAAACACGCTAACCTTGGCAAGCCAATCTTCCTGAGATTCGTTATCCGGCAATACATCGGTCTGAATAGAGAAAATACCAAAGTGTTCATCAATGCCTTCAACAGGGGCGCAGAAAGAAATGCCCTGAGGGTGATGATGCAAGTGAGTACAGCCGCCCTTGAGGTTGGGGTTGGAGTAATCAGACACAACAATATCCCCGGCATTGAAGCTGGCGCATTCACTGGGACGAATCACATCATCGCTAATGACCTGGTTGCCAAAGGCAATGATCTTGTGAAGGTCCGTCTGGGTTCCTGCATACATATAAAGAACGCCAGAAGCATTGGGAAACAGCAGAGGAAGCAACTTTTCGATAGTCTTGAGAGCTTCCGGGAAAGGACGATTCTTGAGAATGCACTTGGAGTAGGCCTTCCAGGCATCCATGGGGAATCCCACCTTGACAGCATCTTCGGTTGCATGGGCCAAAGCTTCCTTGGCGGACATGGCACCCTTCGGCAGAGGAGGTTCTTCAACAGGGACATCCGGCTCAGCCATGGTAGGAATGCTGGAGGTGATTTCCATCTTGGAAGCCTTTAGTTCGTTCAAGGCTTCGTTAAATTCAACTTCCGTATTCTCAATCTTCTTTTTGCAAAGAGTGAACAGGACAAAACCAAGGACTGCACCCCAGGCACCGACAAAAATAAACTTGCCACTCAGGGAAATGGTAGCCTCGGGAACAAAGAAGGATACCGCTACTCCAGCAACAAAGGCAAGAAGCCACAGAAGAAAAGAAAACATTGTCATGCTGTTAATTTACTTATTTATGAATAAACTGGCAGAAAATTTTTGTTTAAACACGACTGTTTCCATAGATTTCTAAATTTAAGTCCATGACAATTCTCGAAAAAATCGCCCTTGCCCTCCCCGCCGTTGAATCCCCCGCCCGCTACATGGGTGGCGAAGCCAACAGCGTGGTTAAAGATCACAGCCAGATGCTTTGCCGCATGGCCTTTGTGTTCCCCGATAAGTACGAAATCGGCATGAGCAACAACGGCATCCGTATCCTGTACCATGTGATCAACAAGGAACCGGACCTGCTTTGCGAAGTGAGTTTCGCTCCCTGGGAAGACATGGCGAAGGAAATGGAGAAGTACGACATTCCTCTTTACAGCTATGCCAGCTACACTCCAGTTCGAGATTTTGAAGTCCTGGGCATGACGCTCCAGACCGAATTGAACTTTACCAACGTGCCTTACGTTCTGGACTTGGCCCGAGTTTGCACTTGGAGCAAGGACCGTAAGGAAGATGATCCCATCGTGGTGGCCGGCGGCCCCGCCATGGCAAACCCGGAACCGGTGGCGGACTTCTTTGACGCCTTCATGATCGGCGACGGCGAAGACATGATTGTGAAGTTCCTGCGCTGTGTTGGCGAGGGCCGCAAGGCAGGACTCCCCCGCAAGCAAATTCTGGAAAACCTGTCCAAGATTGACGGCGTGTACGTTCCCAGCCTTACGCCTACGATTGTCAACGAATTTGGCGATGTGGTTCCCGCAGAACCTGCCACTGGTCCTTACGAAAAGACCAATGGCGTTCGCCGCCAGTTCATTCCCGTAATGGACCGCAAGAACTACCCCATCAAGAACCTGATTGCAAACATGCAGCTGGTCCACAACCGCTTCAGCGTGGAAGTCATGCGCGGTTGCGCCCAGGGGTGCCGTTTCTGCCAGGCAGGCATCTGGTACCGTCCCTGCCGCGAATTGGATCCGGACGACGTTCTTGAAATCGCCAAGGAAGGCATCCAGGCCACAGGCGAACGCGAACTTGGCCTGCTCTCCCTTTCAACCGCAGACTACAAGCCGGTGGAAGGCCTTACCGACTCCATCATCGACGACCCGTTCTTCGACACCGTGGACGTGAGCCTCCCCTCCATCCGCGTGAACGCCTTCGGCGAAACTCTGGCTCAGAAGATTTCTGCATTGAAGGGCGGCCGTAGCGCCACCTTCGCTCCTGAAACAGGTTCTGAACGTATCCGCAAGATGATCAACAAGACCATCAGCGACCAGGACATGTACAACGCTGCAGAACACGCTTTCTCCAGCGGTTTCAACAAGATCAAGCTTTACACCATGATCGGTTTCCCCACCGAAAATCTGGAAGATATGGAAGCCTTCTGCGGACTCATCGAAAACCTGGTGAAGATTGGCCGCAAGTATCTACGCGGTTGCCAAATTGCAGTCTCCATGGGTATTCTTATTCCCAAGTCCTTCACGGGCCTTCAGTGGGCCCCCTTCATGGACAAGGAAACCGCTCTCAAGCACATCCGCTTTGTCCGCGAAAGATTCTTCAAGCACCCCAACGTAAAGGTGAACTGGGCTGGCTGGGAAATGAGCCATCTGGAAGCCGTCTACAGCCGCGGCGATCGTCGTCTGGCTCCCGTGATTTACGAAGCTTACAAGCAGGGGCTCACCTTCGAAAGCGACGCCTACCGTTTCGATTACGACAAGTGGCTACAGGTCTGGGAAAAGTGCGGCTACGACACTACTTGGGTGTACCGCACCCGCGAAAAGGAAGAAGTGTTCCCCTGGGACTTCATTCACGCCGGCACCACCAAGCAGTACCTCCGTCGCGAATGGGAAAAGGCCTTCAAGGAAGACTCCGCTCCCGTTCCCAACTGCAAGTGGGGCGACTGCCAGAAGTGCGGCATTCCGGGCTTCGGCGCAGAAATCCATTTGGCAAACGACCCGGTACGCCACAAGGCCCCTAGCCGCACTCCCGAAGAAATCAAGAAGCTGGTGGCAGATCGCCGCCCCAAGCAGAAGGACTGCTTCAGCTACAAGATCACCTTCAAGAAGACAGGCCTCAGCCGTTTCCTGCCCCATCACAACATGCTGAGCTTCTTCGAACGTACCTTCCTCTGCGCAGGCATTCCCATCAAGTTCAGCGAAGGCTTCAGCCCCAAGCCCCGCATCGTGAACATGGGCGCATTGCCCCTGGGTCTTGAAACCTACTGCGAAATCATCAGCGTGGAACTTCTGAAGCCTCTGGATATTTCCAAGGAAGGCCTGCCGGAAACCATGAAGAAACTTTCCGCCCCCTTCCCCCGCGGCATGGAAATCGTGAACATCGAGCCTTTGACCGACAAGCTTTCCAAGCACTTCCCCAAGGCAATGGTCTACAGCTATACCGCCGACGACATGGATGACGCTCAGGCACAGAACATTCGCGAGCAGTTCAGCGTCAAGAACCTTCCCGTAGTACTCAACCACCGCGGCCAGGAAATCAACCTGAACGAACATATTCTGGATCTACAGATTCAGGGCAAGACCATCCTCGTGAAGGCAAAGTGCAACGATCAAGGCGGCACCGCAAGCCCCTTCAGCATTTACGCAGGTCTTCTCGGCAAGGAATACGATCCTAAGAAAGTTGATGACGAAACCAGAAAGTTCCTAATCAAGAAAATCGCCATGGACTTTTAACCTGGCTAAATAAAATTAAAGCCGCTCCGAAAGGGGCGGCTAATTTCTTATAAAAACGGAACGTGTGCAAAACACGATCCGTCGCACTCGCCTTGCGTATTATCAACGCCTTCGGCGTTAATACTTCGGCTCAGCCATAGAAATGTGCAAGCACATTTCTGCGGCATTCGCCTTGCGTATTATTCCGCAGGCAGGATAATTTCGATGTGGCTGGTGCTCACGTTCAGGAAGTGGGTACGGAACAAGTCATGCTCGTTCTTGTCGCTCACCTTCACCTGAGTCACAGCAATAAAGTCCTTGTTTTCGCGGATGTAGTCGGTAAGACGTTCATCGCGGAGGGTGTCAATTTCACCCGTAATAATAAAACTGTCGGTCCAAATCTTTACTAGCATGCCTTAAATATAAAGTTTTTTCCAACTTGCAAGAAGATAAACAACATTTTTTTGTTGTTTAATTGGATTTTAAGTGTATTTTACAAAAGTAATCTTTAGCAAAGGAGTTTTATTATGGCAACGAAAAAGCAGCTCCATCCTGAAATTGGAAAAATGATGTACCACAACGCCGAATTCATGGACAGCGACATCGGCCGTCCTCTTCGCGTTCTCTCCGAATTTTTAGGTCCCCACCAGGTTTTTGAACAAGAAGACGTTAAGAACACCATCGTTTTCTTCGGTTCCGCACGCACCTTGCCCATGAAGGAAATCCAGAAGCGCAAGAAAGCCTGCAAGAACAAGAAGGAACTGGCTCGTCTCAAGTCCCTGGAACTGGTAGCCGAATACTACGACGCTGCCCGCGAACTTGGCGCAAAACTTGGCAAGTGGGCCAACAAGCGTAAAGAAGGCTACGCCATCATGACTGGCGGTGGCCCGGGCATCATGGAAGCTGGCAACCGTGGCGCAAACGATATCGGCATTCCGTCTATCGGCCTCAACATCAAGCTGCCCTTTGAACAGCACCCGAATCCGTACATCGACGACGAATTGAACCTGCAGTTCCGCTATTTCTTTGTTCGTAAGTACTGGTTCCTAAAGATGGCCAAGGCATTGGTTGTCTTCCCCGGTGGTTTCGGCACCTTGGACGAAATGTTCGAAATGCTGACCTTGATTCAGACCAACAAGTACGCTCAGGAAATGCCTGTGGTTGTTTACGGTTCCTCCTTCTGGAAGAAAGTGGTGAACTGGGAATACCTGGCAGAAACCGGTATGATCAACAAGGAGGACCTGGACCTGTTCCACTTCAGCGATTCCGTAGAAGATGCTTACAAATACATTACGGAAACCATTGAAAAGAACGAATCCAAGTAGTCACTAACAATATTCAAAAAACGGCCCTGCGAACACAGGGTCGTTTTATCTATTTTTGAACCATGATTCGAAACTTTTTTGCAGAAACATTGGATCGCGTCTCCCGCAACCTGTCCCTCCGTCCCGACTACAGCATGGAGGAATACCAACGTTGGTTTGACCAGAATCCGGAATTTCTTCACAATGAATCTGTAAGAAAGATCCAGTTGACCGAGCCTCTGGCGCTGGAAGGTACGAACAACTTGTTCCGTGCCAAGTACTGGCTTGAGCAGCCCGGCAGCGAAGAGCATTTGGCAGAACAGGAAATCGTTGTCAAGATTTGCAAATACTGGGCAAAGCCGGGCAAGAACCGCATTCACCGTTTGAACGCCTTGCTCAGCGCCTTCCAGGACGAAATTCGAATCAACAACTTGATCCACGCCACCAATATCGAAGGCGTGGTACAGAGCATGGGCGGTGGCATCGCAGGCCGTCACCCGTACCTGAAGATGGAATTCATCAAGGGTTGCTCCCTGGACAAGACCTTCAAGACAAAACTGAGCGACGACGATGTACTTCATCGTATCGCACAGCTGGCCTACCTGGCAAACACCATCAGTCAGCTGCACTATTATCAAGTCGTCCATAAGGATCTGAAACCCAAGAACCTCCTGCTTTGTCAAAACCCGCAGCACAAGAACAACCACAAGATTCTTATCTGCGACTTCGGCTACGCCCAGGCAAAGATGCGTGAAACAGTCACCGAATACGGCGGCATGATGACTCCTTGCTACAGCGCTCCGGAACAGGCCATCATGGGAGAAAACCTTTCTTCTTCCGTAGATTATTTCAGCTTCGGCATCATTGTTCACGAATACCTTACCGGCGAAAAACTGTTCCCGAAACTTATGGACATTTTTGTTGAAGACGGCAACCGGGTTACAGACCGCTATTTGGAGCACCTGAAGACAGGTCGCGAAAACCGTTTCCACGACCCTCGTTTCCCGGAACTTTCCAAGTGGATCGACCAGCTGACAGTCTTCGACAGTTTCGAACGAATGCAGCAGTGTCCCAACTTGTTCGACATTGCCCACAAGCTGCGAGAAGAAGTCAACGCCCAGGGATACCGTGATGTAAACACAGATTTCCTTTGGAATCAATTAGGTGAGTACGGACGTCGCTAAAAGTGATTATATTCAAAGCATGTCTGATTCACAAAACGCTTTTAAGAAATTTCTCGTAACTGCCAAGGCTTTTTTCAAGCGCGTCAATCGTTATTTGAAGCCGTCCCATTACATTGTTCTAGTTCTTATTTTAGGGCTAGGCGTTTTCAACGCCGTTACCGCACTATCTCCGCAAATGAAACAGAACAGTCGCGAAAAGAACATTGTTCGCACGTTCAATCAATGGTGGAATGAATCTGGTGCAGAACAGTTCAGCGCCGTAGGCCTTGAACCCACAGAACAAATCAAGTCCGAAGAATTCGCCCGCTATCGCGAAAGATACCTTTCCCAAAATCCGACCTACATCATTGAGGACCGGGTTCAGGAAATGCGTTCCCAGTATCGCAACTGGTGGGAAACACAAGGCGGACGCGACGCCTACATGCAGGAACACCAGAATTTCATGCCCACCGAGGCTGATTACCAACGTGAGCTCGACAAATGGATTGACAAGTACACTGACAAGTTTGTCCGCTACAACATGGCCTTCGTTCCCAAGCAAGGCCGCTACGAACGTTTGTTCACCAGCTGGATGCTCTTCCCCAGCGCACTTAGCTTCCTGATTTTCGCAGGATTCTTCTTCTTCGCATTCTACCGTTTGCAGCCCCGCTGGCAGATGTATTTCATCGCAGGCTTCGCTGCACTTCTGGCCGTATGCGGAGGCATCCTGGTGGACTTCCTCTGCGGTACAAGTTTCTTCGACCACTACAATACAGAACGCTATATGGGCATGAGCCTTGCCCTTTGCTTCATGCTGGGAGCTACAGCATTCGCCCCCCGCAAGGAACTGGCACCGCAATGGGTAACGGCAGTCGCCATCGCAGGTCTTTTCCTGGACATGATCGTCAACTGGTGCGTTAACCCGGGAATCTTCGGAGCAGTCACCATTCTTTCTCCCGTTTGCTTCGGCCTTGGCGCCCTTGCCGGACTTAAGATTGAAACACGCCACAAGACAAGAGCTGAAGTTCTGGCAGAAAACCTGGAAACACGTCTTCGCGAAAATGCAAGCCGAAATCCCTTGGCCGAACGCAAGGCCAAGACCCGCAGCATGATCGAAGAAGGTTTCAAGGTATTCAAGGCTGGTGAAGTCAACAACGCACAACGCATGCTTAGCCAAGGTCTTTCTTCCCTTCTACAGGAACATCCCGTAGACACCCCCACGGTGGTGAACGTGGCCAAGAAACTGACTACCATGTACATCGATTTCTCCAGCAATCAGTGGTTGGAATGGGGCGAAATTGCAAAAACAAAGAACTCGCCCGAAGCAGCCATTCTTCTTCTGAAGAAAGGTCTCTCCGAAGAAAAGGACGCCAACTTTGCCCGCCGCGCATTGTACACCTTGGGTGAAGTCTGTGTCAATAACAATATCGAAAAGGAAGACGGCCTCAACAGGCTGAGAAAAGTCATCGAAATGAACGGAAACGACATTCTGGCAAAGCAGGCAAAGCGCATGCTGGAAATGCACGAATCCAACTAAATCATTCAACAAGTTCAATTCAACGCGGTCCAAAAGACTGCGTTCTTTTTCATCATAAAAAGGCCGACTCTTCTTGAGTCAGCCTTTTGAAATAAGTGAGAGAGAATAAAACTTACTTGCCCTGAACGTACTTGCGGATCACACTTCCGTTCTTTGCAAGTTCCACCACGATTACGCGGGCGGCAGGCATCGAGGCAGGCTTGCGGGCACCAGAAAACAACGCACGACCTTGCATATCGAAAATGCGGTAGAGTGCAGGTTCCGTTTCAAGGGAGCTGGCCATAGCCAAACGAATAGAAGTTGTTTCACTACTGCTTGAACTCGGATTGATTTCGCCAGAAGAACTGGAGCCGGCAACAGCCTCTTCGGAGGAGCTTGACGCAGGAGCAATTTCACCCTCGACTTCAAAGGTCACGAATTCAGACATCTGGGTAAGACCATTATTATCAGTAACCACAGCCACTGCAGAGTAAACTCCCGGAGCAAATTCCTTGGCCGTCACCTGATAAGGAGATGCGGTTGCAGAACCAACCAAAGCGTTGCCCACATAGAAATCCACTTTCTTCACATCAGCACCGTCCTTCTTGGCGTCAGCCTTCAAAGTCACGCCAGCCGTCGCATCAAACTTGGAACCAGCAGCAGGAGCAGTCATGACCACCGTGGCAGCCTTGGGACTCTGTCCAAACGCCTGGTTGTATTCCGGCATCTTGCCGTAACGGCCGCCTACACCTGTAAGTTTCGGAAGATCCGTGGGAATACTAGCCACACTGCGCTTTTCCCAGGAATAGGAGGGATTGAAGGTTTCTGCCTGAGGAACGCCCTGAATTACAGAGACTTTGTTGGATTCGTCCGTATAGCGATGTTGCTGTTTCGTATTGTCAAAAGTAACTCCGCTATAGTAGACGTAGCCATTTACACCCCATTCAGCCAGGTAGCCATTGCCATTCTTGATGTAGCTGTTTTCGTAGCGGACGTAAGCCTTTGCCGTAGAGCTATGACCGTTGGCACCCGCAATGAAGAAGCGGTTTCCGTCTACCAGCTGGTTATAGATGTGAACCTGAGAACCATTAACTTCGCCAGTAACCTTGGGAACGCGGCCATAGGAATTGTGCCAGTAGTTGTTGGCGTAAGTCAGATGGGCGTCTTCCACAAGGGCCATGTAAGGATCGGTGCCCCAGCAGTTGTATTCGTTGGCGCCATCCAG
>JAKSIB010000054.1 GCA_024399065.1 Fibrobacter sp.
GGAACCTTGTTCAAGGTGTGGCTGGTCTTAGCCTTGAAGGAACCATCCTTGTTCACCTTCGGCATGCCGGTCTTCTTGTCGATTTCGTACATTTCGTCGGCGTTACCGTGGTCAGCAGTGATGATTGCAACACCGCCGGCTGCGTCGATCACCGGGAGCAAGCGAGCAAGGCCGATATCCACGGCTTCGATAGCCATGGTAGCTGCACGGAAGGAACCAGTGTGGCCCACCATGTCGCCGTTGGGGTAGTTGCAGCGGAGGGTCTGGTACTTGCCGCTCTTGATAGCTTCGATCATAGCGTCGGTAACTTCTGCGGCCTTCATCCAAGGACGCTGTTCGAAGGGGACAACGTCGGATTCAATTTCCAGGTAGGTTTCGCCGTCGAACTTGCTGGAACGGTTGCCATTCCAGAAGTAAGTCACGTGGCCGTACTTCTGAGTTTCAGAGCAAGCGAACTGCTTAACGCCAGTTTCTGCGAACCATTCGCCAGAGGTTTCCTTGATTGCCGGAGGAGGAACCAGGAAGCGGTTGGGGAGCTTCAGGTCGCCGTCGTACTGGAGCATGCCGGCGTAGCAAACCTTGGGGAAGCGGACGCGGTCAAATTCACTGAAGGATTCTTCTTCGAAGGCGCGGGTGATTTCGATAGCGCGGTCGCCACGGAAGTTGAAGAACACAACGGAGTCGCCATCGTTGATGGTGCCAACCGGCTGGCCGTTAGCTGCAATCACGAACGGCGGGAGGTCCTGGTCGATAGCCTTGGTTTCGCCACGGAGAGTTTCGATAGCCTGCTTTGCAGATTCGAACATACGGCCTTCGCCGAGAACGTGGGTCTTCCAGCCCAGTTCAACCATCTTCCAGTTAGCATTGTAACGGTCCATGGTGATCTGCATACGGCCACCACCGGAAGCGATGCAAACGTCGAATTCAGAAGAACGGAGTTCAGAGAGGAACTGTTCAAACGGTTCAACATAGTCGAGAGCGGAAGTTTCAGGAACGTCACGACCGTCCAGGAGGATGTGAACGCGAACCTTCTTCACTGCTTCCTTCTTAGCCTGGGCAACCATTGCCTTCAGGTGAGAAATGTTGGAGTGAACGTTACCGTCGGAGAAGAGGCCGATGAAGTGAAGAACGGAGTTCTTTTCACGAACGTTGGCGGAGATTTCCTTCCAAGCGTCGCGGCCGAAGATTTCGCCGGAAACGATGGAGTCCTGAACGAGAGCTGCACCCTGGTTGTAAACCTGGCCAGCACCGATTGCGTTATGGCCAACTTCGGAGTTACCCATGTCTTCGTTGGTGGGCATACCCACAGCGCGGCCGTGAGCCTTCAGAAGAACGTTCGGATAAGCCTTGAAGAGGTTGTCGAGGGTCGGCTGACGAGCTGCCTTGATGGCGTTGCCCTGTTCGTTGTTATTGATGCCGTAACCGTCCATAACGATGGTAACGACGGGACCCTTGATACCGGGGAAGTTGGAAAGCTTCTTAAGCATAGTGTACTCCAGTTATGCCCGGACCTTCCGGGCGTGTTAAATTACAGGCTTCAATTTAGAAAAATATGGGGGTAAATAAAAGACTCCCCGCAGTTGCGAGGAGTCTTTAAAAGGGCTATTTCGCGAAGAATTACTTCTTCTTGTAAACCTTGAGGGTTACGTCGAAGTCGCCGTTCTTGGTTGCAGTTGCAGTGAGGAATGCGATGGCGAAGAAGCCTGCGCCGGTGTCCTTGTTGAATGCAGCGGTCTTTGCAACATAGATTTCATAGCTGGGAGAGCCACCATCAACGACGTCGGCAATCTTGGGCTTGTTGATGTCCTTGTACATGAAGTCGGTCATGTAGGCGTTACGGTTGTTTTCGACTTCGGGCCAGTAGTCGACCGTGTAGTCGTCGTCGAAGTTGCTCGGAGTGGAAGTTTCGTTGGTGATTGCAGAGAACAGGGTGCCGTTGCCGCTGGTCAAGGCGACGCCGCCGTTAGCCTTCACAAGAAGAACGTCTGCAGTGGTGCTTGCGCTTGCAGTGCCGGTTGCGAGGTCGAGGCCCGGAAGATCGCTGGTGGACATCTTGACTTCGTACGGAATCATTTCAATGTGGGTTTCTTCCTGAACACCGGAAGAGGATTCCGGTGCGACTTCGCAGAAGCCATCAGGACGGTTGAAATCGATCTTTCCTACAGCAGAAGCCTTCTTGCCGTCTACGCTTGCGAATACGTTCCAAATGAGGGAAAGAGTACCACATTCATTGGGGAAGGCGGGGTCGTCAAGATTGAGGCTAACGTCCATGAAATTCATGGAAAGGCTAGCGGTGTTGGCGTTGAAAGTCGGCGGAATAGCGATAGAAGGCTGGATGTTGAGCTTCTTCATGGCGCTATTGACGATGTCGATGCGCATGGAGTCAATGGAGAACTTGGTTTCGTCAGTGATGTTTTCGTCTTCAAACTTAAGTTCAACATCGCCGGAGAACTTGACCAATGCTCCTGCTGCATCAGATTCAAGGCCGGAGAATTCAATTCGAGCATCGTTCTTGGACGGATCGTAGCTGACACCGTTGTTGGAACCGCCTTCACCGCAAGCGGTGAGGCCCATGGCGATTGCGGAGCCTGCGAGCAAAGTCTTTGCAAAATTGAGTTTCATAATAAGTTTCCTCTCTATTAGTTTTGACCTTGAAAATACACAAAAATGATTGAAAATGCACTAGTCTAGGGTGTAAAAATCCAAAAACGAGGGCTAAAAAAGGCGCTTTTGGCTCATACCTGGGCGTTATTTCCCCATATCGCGGATAATATCGCGAAGTCGGGCTGCTTCTTCGAAGTCCAGACGGGCGGCGGCGGCCTTCATTTGAGCCTCTAGCTCTTCGATGGAGGCATCCTTCGGTTCGATACGCTTCTTGGTGTTGGACTTCTTGGGCTTGCCCAGTGGCACGGTTTTCTTTCCTCCGTTTTCGTCGCGGGGCTGGTATTCCTCGTCCAGATCTGGGTCTTCCAAAAGTTGGGGCGTCTTCTCGCCGCGCCAAAGTTCCAGAAGCGGGTCGTTGATGACCAGGTCTTCTTCCAGCTTGCGGGTGACAGACTTGGGGGTGATGCCGTGTTCCTTGTTGAAGGCTTCTTGGAGGCTTCGGCGACGGACAGTTTCATCGACGGCCTTCTGGAGGCTGTCGGTCATGTTGTCGGCGAAGAGTAGAACTGTGCCGTTCACGTTACGGCTGGCTCGGCCCATGGTTTGTATTAGGCTGCGGTAGTTGCGGAGGAAGCCTTCCTTGTCTGCGTCCAAAATAGCCACCAGGCTGACTTCCGGAAGGTCCAAACCTTCACGCAAAAGGTTGATGCCTACCAGAACATCGAATTCGCCGGTACGAAGTCCCTTGATAAGGTCGTGACGTTCCAAGGTCTTGATATCGCTATGGAGGTATTTGGCACGGATGCCTGCTTCCACAAAATAGTCCGTAAGGTCCTGGGCCATCTTCTTGGTGAGGGTGGTAACCAGAACGCGGTCGCCCTTCTTGACCACTTCATCGATGCGGTAGAGGAGAACGTCCATTTGACCTTGGATGGGGAACATTTCAATGTTCGGGTCCAGAAGGCCGGTGGGACGGTTAATCTGTTCGGCTACAACGCCTCCGGTCTTTTCAAGTTCGTATTCGCCTGGTGTGGCGCTGACGAAGAGCACCTGCTTTGGGTACATGAACTCGAATTCCTTGAAGTTCATGGGACGGTTGTCCAGGGCGCAGGGAAGGCGGAAACCGTAGTTCACCAAGGTGGTCTTACGGCTCTTATCGCCTTCGGCCATGCCGCCTACCTGGGGAATACTTACATGGGATTCGTCCACCATCAAAAGCCAGTCGTCACCGAAGTAGTCGATGAGGGTGAAGGGGCGTGTTCCCGGACCGCGGTCTTCAATGAGGGCGGAATAGTTTTCAATGCCGGAGCACATGCCTGTTTCGCGAATCATTTCCATGTCGTAGCGGGTTCTGCTACTCAGTCGGGCGGATTCAAGAACCTTTCCTTCCTTGTCCAGTTCTGCAAGGCGTTCCGTCAGTTGCAACTGCATACGCTGCAGGATACCGGCTCGGCCCTCTTCCTTTGTCACGAAGTGTTTTGCCGGAGCGATGGTCATTTCTTCCAGTTCCTGGATAACCTCGCCGGTAATAATGTTGAAGCGCACCAGACGATCCACCTCGTCGCCGAACAGCTCGATGCGCATGCCGTCTTCGTCGTAGCTGGGGTGGATTTCAATGACGTCGCCATGGCAGCGGAAGGTGCCGCGTTCCAGGCTGAAGTCGTTACGGGTGTACTGGATGCGGACCAGTTCGTGAAGCAGGTCGTCGCGATCCTTGATGTCGCCCTTTTTTACGCGGACCATCAGGTCGAAATATTCGGCGGGGCTGCCCAAGCCGTAAATGCAGCTTACGGACGCGATAATGATAACGTCGCGACGAGTCAGGAGGTTTGCCGTTGCTCGGAGACGCAGCTTGTCAATTTCGTCGTTGATGCTGGCGTCTTTTTCGATAAAGGTATCGGTGTGGGGAATGTAGGCTTCGGGCTGGAAATAGTCGTAATAGCTGACAAAATATTCCACCGCATTTTTCGGAAAGAATGCCTTGAATTCCTGGTAGAGCTGGGCTGCCAAAGTCTTGTTGTGGGTGAGAATCAAGGTGGGCTTGCCCACGTTCTTGATGACGTTGGCCATGGTAAATGTCTTACCGGAACCGGTCACGCCAAGCAATGTCTGGAACTGTTCGCCCTGCTTAAAACTTTCGGTAATTTGCTCAATGGCCTTGGGCTGGTCACCTGCCGCACCGTACTGACTGACCAGTTCGAAGTTCGCACGGGTAGGCGCCTGGAACTGCTTGAATTTACCGGGAAGGCTTTGCTCGGGGGAGAGAACCTTTGCTATCGGTTTTGCATACGGGTCCGGTGTAATTGTCTTGCGCGCTCTAGCCATACCGCAAAGATACAATTTGTGCAGTAAGAGGTCAAGTGCAGTTTTTCAACAGGATGAAAATGTGAACGATTAGAAGGATTCGCGGCTTTCCCAAATATCAATAATTGTTTTGCATATATCCTTGTCGGATTCATTGGTTCTACCGGTCAACATGTAGATAGAGCTATTGACGATTGCTGCCATTACGCAGCGCTGGTATTTGTTGTTCGAGGATTTGATGTAACCGAGCTTCTTTTCTCTATCATAAATTGGCCCGGTGGTTTCGGCCTGTTTTACTACTTCGTGACGGGAGGCGGCATAGTCAAAGTCCCACTTGAGATAGTAATTGATGAATGCCTCGTCACTGGTGTCAATTTCAATGGTGAAGGAAGAATCCTTGTAGAGAAATTCCTTTTTTCCACCTCTTAGCGTGACCTCCTCGTTACCCTTTACGAAGGAGAATGCCATGAGTTTTTCTTCCAAGGAAAAAACATTTTGCATGAGTATCCAATCGTTATCCAGTTTGAAGGTGAAAGCTTCAGGAATAGGAATGCTGAGTTTCTTTCCGGTGTTAATTCCAAGGACGGTAAGTGACGATACTGTAGGAGCCATTTTACTGGGTCCCGAACAAGCGCAAAAGATGAGCCCGAGAATGAGTGGAAGTAATTTTTTCATAGGTAAACTCCTTGTCCTAAATCCAGAATTGAATGTAAAAAAAAGATGCATCTGTAAAGGGAAGGGTGACCATGTACGAGATTACTTTATACTCAGGCTTTCTTTGACAGAAATTTTTTCCTTGCCGATAAGCTTGTACAGCTTGTTTCGGAAAAGAGGAATGGCGGCGACAACGCCTGCAACGATTACTAAAACACTTAGGTAGGCGATGCCCGGTTTGTCCAGTTCAGCCTTGAATACGATTCGCAGCACCAGCAGAATCCACCAGTGAACAGCAAGAATGATAAGGGCGTTTCGTGAAATGTTCCGTAGGATTCCTTTGAAGATTGCGATGGGCGCGATGTTAGGTATTTTGGACAAGAGTTGAAAAATTCCAATGAGGCCTGCGATTCCAAAAATGGAACTTCCCACAAATCGGAAAATGTTTTTCCCTAGGGTGTTGTTCATGATGCTGAACCAGGGCGTGGCTTCGTTGATGATGGCGTATAGCACGAATGCTACGATGGTTCCTAGGAATATGCCCAAAGTCACCGCCTTGTTGGAAACGTTGCCCAGTTTTTTGATGGGCTCCTTGCAAAGCCAACCCAGCGCAAAAAAGGCTAGGCAAGTGCAATCGCGCTCGATGCCCAAAGGCAAGCGGATGTGGTTTTTGAAAAGCAACCATCCGGCGATTAAACTGCTTGCGGCAATCGCCGCTATAATTATTTTCTGCAGGACTGGATTCTTCGCGTTGCTCAGAATGACGCTGGTTTTTTGCACTCCAAAAAACATCAGGCTGATGGAATACAGCGTGAATACGAACCAAAGCGGGCCCGACCCGATGCTGGATTTCCCGGCTACGAAAATTTTTGCGAAATTCCAACCGATATACTGACTGACATTCTCGATAACCGGCACTGTATTCATGATGGTCATCTTGGGGGCTCTAGGGAACCAGTCAAAATTCCATACCACAGGATCTAACGCCAGGAATAACAGTGAAAGCCAAATGTAGGGCAACAAAAGAACTTTGGTCTTATGCAGGGCGTAGCTCTTGAAATCTGCGAATCGTCGGGTGCTGAAAAGTACACCCGAGATAAAGAAGAACGCGGACATGCGCATGGCACTGAGCGCATCCATTCCTAGGTTCACATTCTTGAAGGATTGCTCCACATGGAAAAGGCAGACCAGCAAAAGGACGAATCCCTTGTATTCGTCAATCCACTGGATGCGATTTTGCGTTGCCCCGCCCATTGAAATCCCGCCCGTTGAAATTTCTAGTAGTTGGAACGTTCATCACCGATGGTGGTGAAGGGTCCGTGTCCGGGAAACACGATGGTGTCTGCTGGCAGTGACATTAGTTTGTTCTTGATGCCGTTGACAAGCGCATCATCATCACCGCCGAAAAGATCGGAACGTCCCCGGCCGCCTGCAAAAAGAATGTCTCCGGCGAAAAGCAATGCGGGGGTTCTTCCGGCGTACTTTCCGTTGAATGTGACCTCTCCGGGCTGGTCGCAGTAAAGGGCGATTCCGCCGGGGGAGTGGCCTGCGATGTGCAAAACATGAAGCTTGATTCCCGGGACTTCGACGGTGTCTCCCTCTGCCAAAAAGTTTCCCAGTTCAGGAGCGGCATCTTCAAAAGGCAGGCCGTACATGCTGCTTTGTTCTTCCTGCAGGTCCAGCAAGAAGTTGTCTTCTTCATGAGCCTCTGCCTTCACGCCGAAGGTGCGTTCTACGAAGGCGTTCCCAAGAACATGATCCAGGTGCAGGTGGGTGTTGACCGCTCTTTTTACGGTAATCCCCTTGTCCTTGATGAACTGTGCCAACTGGGCTTGTTCTGCGGGGGAACTGACGCTAGGGTCAATGAGAATACCGTCGCCGGAATCATTCCAGAGAATAAATGCGTTGACGCTAAAGGGATTTACCGTAAAAGACTGAATTTGCATGCCGAAAATATAGATATATGCGCTTTTGGCGGGGTTCCCCAGTTTGCGTTTGAAGGTGCGGTTTGTTATATTAATAAGGCCCCGCTCCTATGCGGACTAACATATTGTGCATTGTAACTTAACTGGTATTTTATTATGGAAATAAATAAGGATATTGCCGATCTCGAGTCGGCTGAAAACCGTAAGCGCATGGCGAAGAAATTCGTCTTGTGCTATCACAACTTTAATGTGAAAAACTGCAAGCGCGCCTCTGCTGAAATTCGCAAGATTGCCGCTGCCGCAGGTTCTCCCATTACCATCGCCGTGGTCCCCTCCATTGGTGGCGTGCCCGAATCTGAAGTGGAATATTTCTGCGAACAGATTGAGCAGTTCATCAAGGATGGCTACGAAATCATTCTCCATGGTGCCCGTCATCGTGCGGACCTCTTCGTGAACCGTTCCTGGTTCGGTAAGGTGGCTCTTTGGCTGTCCCATAACGGTGCAGAATTTGCTGGCCTCAGCAAGCGATTCTCCCAGGCTCTCCTGGATCGTGGCATCGCTCTTTGGAACGCTCATGGCTTGGGCAAGGCTTCTGGCTTTGTTCCTCCTGTGTGGATCGATAACAAGTACCTTCGTAGTCAGGCTCTTAAGCATTTCGACAACTACGAAGACATGATCTGCATCTACAAGAAGAAGGGTGAACATGTGAAGACCTTTGGTTCTCCGTTGCTGACCTTCTCTGCCCTGCCGAAGTTCCTCCTTGGTCCTTACATGGCCATCGCCTGCTTCATCTTCTGGGCACCTGCAGGTACTCCTCGCCTGGTTTTCCATAGCGAAGACTTCCGCAACCTTGGTGAAAAGCGTGTGCTGAACATGGTTCGCTATGCCGCAGTCATGCGTGAAAACGTCAAGTACAAGGATCTGTAATCCTTATTTATCTCCAACTCGATTTTTGCTCCTGCGCATTAAATTTTTTGTTTTTTCTAATTCTTTGATTTATGAGACTATTGGATGATTTTAAATAAATTCCTTGCTCGCACTGAGTACGATTCCTACGAGGACTTGTACCAGAACTTTAAATTATCCATACCCGACAACTTTAACTTTGCTTATGATGTTGTCGATGAGTATGCAAAGACCGAGCCCAAGCGCGAAGCTTTGGTTTGGTGTGACGATAATGACGAAAGTCATATCTTTACCTTCAAGGACTTGTCCAGGGCTTCCCAGCGTACGGCAAACTTCCTTGTGAACAGCGGAATCAAAAAGGGCGACCGCGTGATGCTTATCCTGCGTCGCCGTTATGAATTCTGGTATTTCTTGCTGGCTCTCCACCGTATTGGCGCCATCGCTATTCCGGCAACGAACATGCTTTCGTCCCATGACCTGGAATACCGCTTCAATGCCGCCGATGTGAAGATGGTGGTAACCTACGACGATCCCGCCTTGCAGAAGGAAGTGGAAACCGCCCAGGAAAAGAGCACCTCCGTCGAAAAGCTGGTAACTGTTGGCCAGGCCCGTCAGAACTGGATCAGCTTCTACGACGATTACGAAATTTGCCCCCCGGTATTTGAACGCCCCACGGGTGCTGACGCTATCAAGAACGACGACATCATGATCGTTTACTTCACCAGCGGCACAAGCAGTAACCCCAAGATGGTGGCTCATACCTTTACTTACCCCCTGGGTCACATCATCACTGCGAAGTACTGGCAGAACGTGGTAGATGGCGGCCGTCACCTGACCGTTGCAGAAACAGGTTGGGCCAAGGCTCTCTGGGGAAAGATCTACGGCCAGTGGATTGCAGGTTCCGCCGTATTTACCTACGACATGAACGTATTCATTCCGGGCAAGCTCCTGGAAAAGATGGCCACTTACAAGATCACTTCTTTCTGCGCTCCTCCCACAGCATATCGTGCCCTGTTGCTTCAGGATATTAGCAAGTATGATTTGTCCAGCTTGACTTACTGTGTTACCGCAGGTGAGGCTCTCAGCTCCGACATTTTCAACAAGTGGTTCGAAAAGACTGGTCACAAGCTCCGCGAAGGTTATGGCCAGACCGAGCTGACTTTGACCACCGGAAACTTCCCCTGGATGGAACCTCGCCCGGGTTCCATGGGTAAGCCCGCTCCCGGCTACAAGATGGACATCGTCAATGGTGAAGGTGAATCTTGCAAGACAGAGGAAGTTGGCGAAATCATCATCAAGATTGACGAAGGCAAACCCTTTGGGATGTTCGGTGGTTACTACCGCGATGCAGAACGTACCGAGAAGGTTTTCGAAGGTGGCGTTTACCATACTGGCGATACCGCATGGCGTGATGAAGATGGCTACTTCTGGTTCGTGGGCCGCACCGATGACCTGATCAAGAGTTCCGGCTATCGCATTAGCCCCTTCGAAGTGGAAGAAGTTCTGCACCAGCACCCCGCTGTTCTTGAAGTGGCTGTGACCGGCGTCGAAGACCGCACCCGTGGTCAGGCCGTGAAGGCTACCATCGTGCTCCAGAAGGGTTACGAAGCCTCCAAGGAACTTGCAAAGGAAATCCAGCTGTTCACCAAGAAGGTGGCAGCTTCCTACAAGAGCCCCCGCTTCATCGACTTCGTTGAAGAGCTGCCTAAGACCATCAGCGGCAAGATCCGTCGTGCCACCATCCGTGATAACGACAAGGCCGCCTCTGATGCAGCAAACGCCACTGCCGAAAATCCGGCAGAAGGCAATGACGAATCCAAGAAAGACGAAGCTTAATTCAAGAGAGTTATAAATGACAAAACGTAGAGTTGTAATTACCGGTATGGGTGCTGTGACACCCCTTGGCAAGAACGTTAAGGAACTGTGGGATGGCATCCAGCACGAAAAGTGCGGCATTGGCCCCATCACCTTGTTCGACGCCACCGATTGCCCGGTGAAGATTGCTGCCGAAGTCAAGGACTTCAAGCCTGAAGAACACGGCATCGACCCCAAGGAAGCCCGCCGTATGGCTCGCTTCACCCAGTTCCTGCTGGCAGCTTCCAAGGAAGCTGTGGCAGACGCAAAGCTTACTGAAGACGACCTGCACGCTGATACCACCGGCATTATCGCTGGTACCGGTTTTGGCGGCATGGATATTATCGACAGCACGTTCAACCAGTATGTGGCTGGTGGCCGTCGTCGCGTTTCTCCCTTGGCTATGGCTGAACTGATTCCCAACGAAGGCGCTGCCAACGTTTCCATTGCACTGGGCATTACCGGCTGCGCATGGGCCATTGGCACTGCTTGCGCTTCCGGCACCGACGCCCTGGGCGTTGCCCTGGATGCTGTCCGTTCCGGTCGCTTGGATGTGTGCCTTGCCGGTGGTTCCGAAAGCGGCATTACCGACTACTCCATCAAGGCCTTCGCTG
Source organism: Fibrobacter sp. (assembly GCA_024399065.1). NCBI lineage: Bacteria > Pseudomonadati > Fibrobacterota > Fibrobacteria > Fibrobacterales > Fibrobacteraceae > Fibrobacter > Fibrobacter sp. The sequence goes on from JAKSIB010000054.1 coordinate 10,862, forward strand.
GCATGCATGCCCTTACCGACAAGTTCAACGACTGTCCGGAAAAGGCTAGCCGCCCCTTCGACAAGGACCGTTCCGGCTTTATCATGGGTGAAGGTGGCGCTGTGATGATTCTTGAAGAATTGGAACACGCCAAGGCCCGCGGCGCAAAGATTTACGCAGAACTTGCCGGCTACGGTGCTGCTGCCGATGCTTACCACATCACTAGCCCCAAGCCCGATGGAAGCGGCTGCGCTATGGCTATGAAGCGCGCTATCAAGGATGCAGGTATCGAACCCACTGACATTGACTACTACAATGCCCATGGTACTTCTACCCACTTGAACGACGTTACCGAAACTGCCATGCTGAAGATCGCCTTGGGCGATCATGCTCGTAAGATCAAGGTCTCCAGCACCAAGAGCATGACTGGCCACTGCGTAGGCGCCGCCGGCGTTTGCGAAGCCATTATCAGCACCATGGCTGTTTGCGACTCCTTCGTTCCCGCAACCATCAACCTGGAAAATCCGGATCCGGAATGCGACTTGGATTACACCCCCAACAAGGGCGTGTCCATGAACGTCGACGTTGCCGCGTCTGCCTCCCTGGGCTTCGGTGGTCACGACGGTATCGTGATTATCAAGAAGTTCAACGGCTAATTAAGGTTGCGCGGTTTGTGTCGCACAGACACTGAACTGCGCCAGTTGTTCAAGAAATTGAAAACAAAATGTCGGAAGTTTATGCTTCCGGCATTTTTTTATTGTGGAATGCTGATGGAATTTAAATATGAGTGTGTAAAAAATAGTTTTGTATTTGCCAAAATTTCCTAAAAATTACAACATTTTCAAAACGTCTGTTTAAAATTAATTCGGTTTTAAGGCGGAGAATATATATTAAAGGTCATTGGAGTGTTTATGCGATTAGAAAAGATAAAGCTGCTGGCTGCATCTGCTGCTTTGTGCGTTGTAGCTTGTTCTGAAGGTGGTTCGGTTACGGAACCTAATGATCCTTCTTCCCCGAACATCGGAAATCTTGAAGGATTGCCGGATGGCGAAAATCCAGGTGCTGTTGTGCCGGGCCTTGATAATCCTGGTATAAATAACCCTGACAATCCAAATGTTGGAAATCCTGAAGGTAGTATTCCGGGTAGTGAATTGCCTAGTGAAAATCCTGGAAATCAGAATCCGGGCAATGAGATTCCTGGAATCAATGATCCTGAGACGCAAAATCCGGGCGACACGAATTCTGGAAATACAAATCCTGGTAATGTTGTTCCTGGTGATGACGAAAATGATTTGGAAGATTCCAGAACCTTGACCGGTGGCGAAATTCTCATGAAGTTGTCCGGCACATCGGCTATTGTTGAAAACAATAACGGTTGCGTGACAGTGGTGGAAAAGAGCGCTACCATTACTTGCCCCGGCGCTTATTACGTCACTGGTGAATCTTCCGATTTCCAGTTGGTGGTGAATACTCCCGGTGTCGATAACGAAGGCAATACGGGCATCTACCTTTATAACGCAACATTGAAAAGTCAGAATTCTCCCATTCTAGTGAAGAACGCCGACAAAACGGTGCTTCATTTGGTGAAGGGTACGGTCAATGTGGTGGAAGACGGTTATGGCGATCATTTGTTCGAAAAGATGACGGGCAAACAGGATACGGCCAAGGCTGCCATTTACTCCAAGGACGATTTGAACATCAAGGGCGCCGGAAAGTTGACTGTGAAGGGAAACTTCAAGAACGGTATCCATTGCAGTAACGATCTCAAGATCAAGAATGGTGACATCACCGTGGTTTCTAAGGATAACGGTATCAAGGCCAAGGAAGAACTGGAGATTTCCGGTGGTAATATCACCGTTACTGCTACAGGCAAGGGAATCGTTGCCGACAGTCTTGTCTATGTGGAAGACGGTATCATCAAGGTGGATGCAGAAGACGATGCCTTGCATGCAAATTATGCAATCCACATGAATGGTGGTGAAGTGACCGTCAGTTCCAAGGGCGATGGCATCCATGCAGATTCCGCTTTGTACTTAAGCGGTTCCACCATCAACGTGGTTACGGCGTCCGAAGGTCTGGAAGCCTACAAGATTTTTGCCGAGGGCGGCATTACCTCTACCTTTGCAACTGACGACGGCTGGAATGCTGCGGGCGGTGCCAAGGATCCCAACGCAGGTGGTTTCTCCTCCTTCAGCGAATCCAGCGGTCACATCGTCATTAGCGGTGGCTATCATTACATCAGTGCCAAGGGCAACATGATCGATGTGCTGGACGCCAACGGCTCTGCCAAGCAGACTGGCGGCGTGTTGATTCTTGAAATCACTGGCGAAAGCTACGAAAGCATGGGCGGCTTTGGAGGCGGCTTCGGCGGAGGCGGCTGGGGTGGCGGCGGCTGGGGCGGCGGTTTCGGCGGCGGTGGCGGTAGCGGCGGATGTTCCTCCAATATGGCCGGCGGCTTGATCGATACGGACCTTGGCTACGAAATTACCGGCGGCGTGCTCCTGGCCTTTGGCAATTATTCTACGGACATTCCGGAATGTGCGACTGTTTCTTATACCAACGCCAACTTCTATGGTTCCGACGTGGCTGCGTTCAAGCCTCAGTATCAGGGAAACACCATTCTCTATGGCGGTAGCGTGAAATCTGTGGCCCAGGTGCAGACTGCCGGAATGCAGGAACTGAAGTTCCCTAACGGTTTAGTTTACATGTACAAGTAAACTTGTATTGTTGCCTATAGAAAATCCCCGGCACTTGAGTGTGCTGGGGACTTTTTAGTTTCTTGGATTGCCACGGGTGCTACGCACCCTCGCAATGACAGCTGGACGATGCTCGGACCTCGGACCTCGAGCCTCGTGCCTGGAACCTCTATTCCTTAACGCTCCAGGTGGTGCCTTCCTTGCTGTCCTTGATCACGATGTTCATGGCGGCAAGTTCGTCACGGATGCGGTCGCTTTCTGCCCAGTTCTTGTTGGCGCGAGCTTCCTTACGTGCTGCGAGAAGTTCTTCCACCTTGGCGACGTCGACGCCTGCAGCGCCTTCTTCTGCCTTCTTCTTGTATTCTTCACGGGGCTGATCCAGCTTGAGGCCGAAGATCTTATCCATGTCGAGAACGAGAGCAGCCTTTTCGCCGTCGTCAATGTCGGACTTCAGCATGGTATTGAGAATACCCAGGGCGCGGGGCATGTTCAGGTCGTCGCCGATAGCGGTCTTGAATTCTTCCTGGAAGGCCTTGGCGGCATCGCTCTTGATTTCGGTAGCCTTGCCGATCAGTGGGTCGGTCTTCTTGTGAAGGCTCTTGAAAGCTTCTTTGGCGCCGGTGAGAGCGTCCCAGGTGAAGTTCAGGTAGTTACGGTAGTGGCTGCCCAATGCGAAGTAACGGTAGTCCAGCGGATTGTAACCGCGGTCCATGAGAAGCGTGACGGTGAGGAATTCGCCGCTGGACTTACTCATCTTGCCGAAGGTCTGCTGGGTGGTGCCGTCTTCAAGCTTTTCTTCGCTGGCGGTACGGAGGAATTCACCGTGCATCCAGAAACGGCTGAACTGAACGCCATTGGCGCATTCGCTCTGTGCAATTTCGTTGGTGTGGTGCACGCGGATATGGTCAGAACCACCGCAGTGAATGTCGAGAGTCGGACCATTGTACTTCATAGCCATGGCGGAGCATTCGATATGCCAGCCCGGGAAGCCTACGCCCCAGGGGGAATCCCATTCCATGGCGCGCTTC
>JAKSIB010000055.1 GCA_024399065.1 Fibrobacter sp.
ATAGTTTTGAATATAAAGAAACTCACACAAAGACTCCTTAATACTCAAAAAAAAGCACTTCTTTTAGTACACTGTCTACAGCAACCAATTTCTTGTTTTCTATAAAATTACGATTTTTTTTATACTCATACAACCATTTACCATCGTGGGAAAAATACATCGGTCCATATCGAACATTGCAAGATAGTCCCAAAGATGTTGTTTCAAGACGCGGCTTGAAGATTTCAACCACGTCATTTAAGCTTAATTTTTTTTCAACAAATTCATTTATGTATAAATGAAAATATCGTTCAAAAACTGTTCCCTCTTTTTTTTCACCCAGCATGATTCCAGCAAACAAATAAGAACACTTTTTCCCATCAAGCGAAGCACAATATGAAGATTCCTTACCTGATTCACTAACATAAATAGTATTTTGACTAACAGTCTTATCAAAACGTGGGATTAGCAGATCTTTCATTCTCGCAGACGACGTTTTTTCATTCATTAAGTTTTCTGGAACATCATATAAAACGGGTGCATAAAACAAATCAGTAACAGCAGATTTGACACCCTCGGATTCTTCCTTTGAGTTTAAGTTCAATAAAATATAGGCAAGTAAAGAATCGCTTAAATCACAAGGATACCGAATTTCGATATCATCAACATTCTTCTCACAAATATCATAAGCAAGAACCTGAGCGTTTTTAGGAACGTACGAATTTTCTTTTTCATAAGATTTATAGATAATCGTTAAGCGTTCTTCCCGAAAAGAATCACGCAAGCCAACAGAACAAGAAACAATTAGCAAGCCAACAAACATTAAATAATATTTCATCATAATCTCATAGCAAAATAAACTTTATTTAAAAAAAGATTAGGTTAAATAGGCGATTATGGGGAAGCTTACAAAAATGGGTAGCTGACACATCTGATAATATAATTGATTATTTAAGTGCGCTTGAATACACAAGGAGAACCTTCGGATTTGAGTTTTTCTTCAAATATTCTGTTCGAAAGAATTTAACTTTCAAAGTTCCTCCTGTTTCAAGATCTAAGCCCTGAGGCACTTTAAAGGAAACAACATCAGCACCTCGTCCGAGACACAAGCCCTCTGGCCTGCGACCCGGAAGCGTGGCTCCACCCGAAAAGGTTGAATCGCCAATCAAAAAAGACATTGATACGGCAGCCATATTACGCCAATCATCTTCATTTGAATCAAACGTAGATTCAAAGCAAATAGAAAAATGGTTTCCATACCGGACAAAGGGAACCTCGAATACTTGTTCCTCTTCAGAATTAATGTCAACCGGAGCTTCCCAAAGAACATCCGCCAATTCAAAAGGGTTACGAGTGTACCCTTTGATATGCCACGGACCACAGCCCGTCAAAAGGAGCATAATAGAAATGAACAAAAAAAACATCTTCTGTTTAATAACCATAATGGACTTGTAGATTTTTTAATAGAGGGCTTTTCGCAAGCCATATTCATTAATTTGATGGTTTAAATATACTCTCGTTTCGTATCGATTGTTGAAGTTTATGCAATAAGTTTGATAACGTATATTGTCTTTCGCAAATTCCTCTAAGGGGGTTAAAAAAAAATAGGATGTTCCAATTTTTAGATTTGAAATAACCACAAATCAACCTAAAAAGAGAGCATCCTATGGATAACAATATAATTAAAATTGACAAAGAGGGTGACAATCGAGGAAGCCCTCAATACCAAGCTGAAATTAATGTTGTACGTTTAGTTAGATTATCCATATATAATTTTTCCATCAATCCGTTATACTAATATAAAATAATCATTTCGTAGGGACCTTGTATACAAGGACAACCCTTGGATTACGAACATTTTTCAAATGTTTGATACGGGAAAACTTGACTTTCAACGTACCTCCGGTCTCTAAATCAAAATCATCCGGAAGAAAGAAGTAGACTCCAGTGACCCCTTTTCCACCATTCCCCAAACAAGCCCCTTCCATTGGGCCCCAAATGAGAGGCTCTTCGCCAACAAATACAGAGTTTCCTATTGAAAACGACATCTGCACATGGTCATTCTGAGTGATTTCATTTCCACTAGCAACAATTGTAGTATCATAGCAGATTGAAAAACGTTTTCCATACTTAACAAATGGCACCTCAAACACTTGCTCTTCTTCAGAGTTTATGTCAACCGGAGCTTCCCAAAGGACATCCGCCCATTCAAAAGGGTTACGAGTGTACCCTTTGATATGCCACGGACCACAGCCCGTAAAAAGAAGCATGATAGAAATGAGCAAAAAAAACATCTTCTGTTTAATAACCATAATCAATAACTAAGGCATTTGTTGAAGTTCTTTTTATTTGTAAAAACATTCCAACGACATTCTTTAAAATTTTCATGGAAAAGAGCATAGAAATACTCATACAAATAAATATACTCATCAAGTTCCTTATTCATTTTCATTTCGTTGTCTATACAACCAGGAGGAGCCATCTTGATAACTTTATTTTCTCCTGATTTACTGCGGCGTATGATTCTAAATGCATTCATATTACATTGTTCACCACGCCTTGAATAAAGATTTAGAGGATAACCTGAAATAGACATACGATTTTCATTCATAAACTTTTGAAGCAGTGCGTATAAGCTATCGGATATTTGCGACTTTGAAGTACATTTTTCCACAAGATCGTCCTTATCTTTCCAAATATATTTCTTAAGACACTTCCGGCATTTATAAATGCCTGGAGCCTCACAAGGATACAGCAACAAGCGAAGCATATTTAATTTTCTTGAATTATTTGCGACAAAAGCGATAACAACACCATTGCCTGGGCCATAACTAAGGGTATGGTCGTACATTCCCATGTATATATAAAAGCCATCTTGATCGGGCAGAAGTTGCGAAGTTTCAAAAAATTCCTCCACATGCACAGCAAGATACTTAACGTCATCAAAATAATCCTGTGTTATCAGCTCTGTTTTATAATTTTCTCCATCAGCAAAAGCAATGTCATCTTTCGCCAGGGCGCAAACATTAAAAGCTAACAGAAAGACAATAAAAAATTTCATTTTCATACGAACTCCGATCTTAATTATACACTCCATAACCAATCATATCAAGGAAAAAATGATCTATAAAGTTGCCGACCATAATTTCAATTGCACCGTAATCACCAGATCCTGCTTTACGATAAGCAGTATAGCCCCAATTAAAACTCGTTTCTTCATCGCTATAAAGATATTACCTAGGGGTTCCTGATTCATCTTCTCGAGAAGTGCAAGGCTATAGCAGCTACACGCGGCACTAGCAGCATATTACACGACGTTACGCAGCACTCATCCAGCGGAGGAATTCCTGGCAGGATTCGTCACCCAGGCTATTCATTTTCTTAGTTAACTCCAGGGAATTCCTGAAGGCCACATCACAGCAGTGACGGTAAGTTTTTACCTCGCTGTTATTGGCTGCGGCAATATTGCTACTGATTGCATTACGACTCCTTAGGTAATTGTTGTGAACCTGTTCCAGGTAGTCGATACGCGACTTGACGGCAAGTTTTTCTAGCTGTTCCGCAGGGATTTTCTTGGACAACGTTAGGGCATGTTCAATCGCCGTCGTCACCTTCGGAGAAGCCGCCCCCGCAATATAATGCGAGAAGGCCCTTGATAGTTCCGTCACGGTTGCGCGATCCTGATCAGAATCAAACTCCTCCAGAGACCTTACTGCAGTCTGGCAAATCCTGTAGGCACGAGCACGTTCCTCGTTCCATTCAGAAACATACCCTGGCACAGGTGTTTTCACCATCGTTTCCAGTTGGCTCAGAAGTTTTCCATAGGCATCAATTGCCCCGGAAACCATGGGATTGTCGATTTTTCGCATATTTTCGAAGATTTTGCGATGAACTTCGACATACGACAGCAAATTATAGCTGCGGAAACCTTGACTTTGCTTGTAGTCCATATCCTAACTCCTTTTGAGGTTTCGCCTCAAATTCCAGTAATAAACTACAAATCAGTTGCACAAGAAACAAACTCTAGGGGCAAAAAAGGCATTTTCAGTCGTAGCACCACCATTTTTTGTTGTGTCTGATACACAATAATTTGTAGAAGGCCCAACACCCACGAGAGGAAACTGCATCATAATTTGCAGGAGCAACAAATCACACTAGTAGAAGTTACTTTATAATTTATAGAAGCAACAACTCACACTAGCACAAGTTACATCATAGTTTGCGGAAGACCAAACATCCGCTAGAAGAAACTGCATTATAATTTGCAGAAACAACAAATCACACCTGCTGAAGATACTTCATAATTTATGGAAGCTACAACATACACTAGCAGATGCTACTTCATAATTTGTGGAAGGGAAAGTTTTCAAAACACCACCAACAGGATTATCATCGTTTACGCGTACAAACAAAATTTTTCATAAAAAGCGGTTCCCATTTGGGCGTTTCCTGCGTGTTAATAGTAGGCTCAACTTTTAACATGGAGGAAAAATGAACAAAAGTACAACTAATAAACACACCAGGGAAATTCCGGCGGAGCTTATCGGGCAAGTTTACTTAGACCCGAAATACGATCCCGCTTTCAAGGAACTTTTTGACAGTGAAGATACCCTCAAGGACTTTCTTGATGCGGTTCTGAATTTAGAAGGCGATGATAAAATCAAGACAATCAATTTCTCCTTTGACAAGACAATAAACTTCCGCACGCCGCAAAGAAAGAAAGTCATTCTGGATATTTTCGCCACCACAGGTTCCGGGCGATTTCTTGACATTGAAATGCAGAAGGCGGAACACGACTACTTCATTGACCGAGCAATTCTCTACAAGGCCTTCCTGATAATCAAGGGCAAGCAGGAAATGGAACGATCGCCGGAATTCAAGAAACTTTCGAAAGTGGAGAGGGAAAGCCGTCGGTACGAGTTGCCTGAATCTATCGCCATTTGGTTGTGTGACTTCGACTTGCCCGGACACGAAACTTCGATCTCCGATGAATCAAAATCAAAGGAAGGCGCACCCTACATGGACGAGTGGCATCTCAGCAGTCGCAACAGCATCGAGTCCGGCCATCCCGTTTCCATCTTCCCGAAAAATAAGTATATTATCATCAGTCTGCCAAACTTCAAGAAATCCGCAAAGGATGTGCAAGGCGCCCTGGACGCATGGCTCTACCTGCTGAACCACGCCAGTGACGGCACAGAACTTCCCACTTTTGGAAACAGCGCCGTTGAAGACGCCCTGAAGCGCATCCGCGTAGAGAATGCAGACGAGGAACTCTTAACGGCTCAGGTAAAGGACATGGTTACGAAGGAAGAAAACGAAACCCGTTTGGCAAGCGCCCTACTCAAGGGCCGCGCTTTGGAAAAGAGAGATCTTGCCAAGGCCTTGCTTGCCGAAGGTGATTCTGTAGAAAAAGTTGCACGATGCACAGGTCTCACTCCTGAAGAAATCAAGGCTCTATAATCGAACATCCCTGTTCAAATTACAAAAGGTCGCACAAAATGTGCGGCCTATTCTTTTTCATGAACAATCGTCCTGTTCTCTATGCCTTACGCGAACAATTCGCGGATTTCCTGGTCTGTAGTGACCTTGAGGGCCTTTGCCTTCCATTCAGGGTTCAGCATTTTCTTAGCCATGTCCGCGATGACGGTGGTGTGGGCGGTAGCAGATTCTGCAGGAGAGAGCAGCACGCACATGAACTGAGCCTTTTCTCCCCCACGAATCTCGATTCCGGTAAAGCCTTCGGGGCAAACCACAAAGGCCATGAGGGGTTCAGCAAGGCCGGGCACCCGGGTATGGGGCAGGAGCAAGCCCTCGCCCATATAGATTCCCTGCTTTACACGTTCAGCCAGATTCTTCCACGTTGCCATGGCGTCAAACTGAAGAGGTCCATGCACCAACGCATCGTAAGCAAAACCAAGAGCACGACCAAAAGTATCACTTTGTGCGTAAAACTTCGTGTAAACTAAAGCCATCTAAATTACCCAAACCAAAAAGTCAAAAAAAAAATTACGAATTCGATCATCTCGTAATTCGTAATTCATAAATCTTAATTAAGCCAGAGCCTTGTCCATGAACTCGAAGACTTCGGGGCTTGTGGCCTTTGCGATCTTCTTGAATTCGCTAAACAGAACACGGAGCTGAGCCTTGCCCGGTTCGATATACTGCTCGAACTTCTGGATTCCCTTCACCTTGGAAAGGAAGCAGTAGGCGCCCATGGCCTGCATGACGCGCTGGAGGCTAGCATAAACGAAAGCTTCCCAGGCATCCTGCTGAGTGTAGGTCTTGGTGCCGCGGAAAGAGGTGCGCCAGTATTCAAAGAAGTCCTTGATTTCGGCAAGGGACAGGCAAACGTAAGGGTCCCACAGCAAGGAAGCCAGGTCGTAGAACATGGAACCACGGCGTGCGCCCTGGTAGTCCACGAATGCGATTTCGGAATCCGGCTTCACCATGATGTTCTGGCTCTGGAAATCACGATGCATCAAGGCCTTGGGCTGAGCATCCACAGAAAGGGCCAGCATGGAGTAGAAGTTACGGACAGATTCCGGAATTTCGGTAATGGCCTTGTGAGCCTTCAAATAGTTTTCGGTGAAGTAGTCCGTTTCCCACTTGAGGGCGGCAAAGTCGAAACGACGGAGCCAGATGTCGGAATGGGAACTGAACAGGGAGCGGGAAACCTGCTGCCACTTGATGAGGGCTTCGATCACTTCGGGATAGAGAATGCGGACGTTGCCGGAGCGCTTGTCGGCACCTGCGGGGAAAATGTTATCCAGGAGATTGTGGGCGCCAAGGTCTTCCTGCAAAACGGAGCAGGAGGCTTCGTCTACGAAATAGACGCGGGGAACGGGCAAACCGTATTCAGCAAAGGTTTCGGAATAGTCAACAAAGCGCTTAAAATCGTCGTCTACAACGGCAGAGACCTGCAGAACGCAGCTGCGGTCGCCACTGGCGATTCGGTAGTACTTACGGCCCGAACCTGCACCAGCGATGGTAGAAATTTCAAAGTCAGCGGCATAGCCGTGGGAAAGAAGAAAATCTTTAACAGCAGAAGAAACGATTTCAGTATTCATGCTAAGCAATATATAAAAGACGAGAGACGAGAGACGAAAGACGAGAGAATTTTTCTAAGAAAATTTGATACGCGGATCCACCATGGTGTAAAGGATGTCACTAAAGAGGCGTCCCACCATGGCCATAAGGCTGCTCAAGAAGATCACGCCCATGACCACATTGTAGTCGCGGTTCACCATGGAATTGTAATAAAGCAAGCCCATGCCGTCGATATCAAAGACCTTCTCGATCAAAAGGGCACCGGCGAACATGAGGGTGCAGATTTCGGAAAGGCGGGTGGCAATGGGGATCAAGGCGTTGCGGAGGGCGTGGCGGACCAGAGCCTGGTTGAAGCTCATACCCTTGGCCAAGGCAGTGCGCATATAGTCGCGGCCCAGTTCCTCCAAGGCGGAGTTTTTCATAAGGAAGGTCAGGAACGCAAATTCGCTGATCATGTAGCAGAAGATGGGCAGCACCAGATGGTGGGCCAAGTCCAGCACTTTCTCAAAGAAGGAAAAGTCCTCGAAGTCGTCGGAGGTCAGGCCACCCAGCGGGAAAATATCCAGATAGGAACCGCCCGCAAGGAAGATGATAAGCAAGATACCCAGGGCGTAACCCGGCATCACATAGCCGGAGAAAATAACGCCACTGCTAAAGGAATCCAACTTGCTTCCGTGGTGTACAGCCTTCCAGAGGCCCAGAGGAATACAAATCAGGTAACTGAGGAAGAAGGAGGTAAAGCCAAAAAACAGGGATATGGGGAAACGGCTAGTAATCACGTCCCACACAGGGAGGCCGTAGGTGTAGCTGGTTCCCAAGTCCAGGTGAAGCACGTTCCACAGCCAGGTCAGGTAGCGCTGCCAGGCCGGCTTGTCGAAGCCGAAGTAAGCCTGGATTTGTGCAATCTGGTCTGGCGACAGAGCCTTGGACGCGTCTACCCCACCCTTCATGGCGGCAGCCTGCTGGGCACGGGAAATCATTTCTTCCACAGGGCCACCGGGCAAAAGCTGAATGAGGATGAAGCATACCAATGAAATCCCGATGAGGGTCGGGATCATCAAAAGCAAGCGTCTAAGGATATAGGAACGCATTTACCTCATCTTGCCGGAGCGGAGAACGTCCATCATGTTGAAGGGCTTTGCAGTGCCAGCGGCAATCTGTTCAGCCAGGAAGTTCACGGCATCCACAGTACCTTCGGCGTAGATCTTACGGCCGCAGACATTGTGCTGGAATTCGAAATGGACGGTACCGTCGGCGCTATCCAGATTGTAGGTGTGGAATGCGTGGCCACCCAGGTATTCTTCCGGCACGCCCATACGTTCCATCTGTTCGCTTTCGACGCGGACCTTTTCGATATCGTCCGGAGTATATTCGAAGCCCATCTTCTGGAAGGAGCCAACCACTGCACGAGCGGTACCGCTGGTGTCAGCCTTGGTCTTCTGATGGCTTTCCACCACAGACAGCTTGTAGCCGCTGAATGCTGTGGGGAATTCGGTTGCCAGCCATTCAATCATAGTCTGGAAAGCAACAATCTGCTTGCTCATGTTGGGAGCGATAACGCTGGGATGGTTTGCTTCAGCAACCAGCTTGGTCAAAGCTTCGCGGTCACCACCGGTGGTACCCATGACAAAGGGAATCTTATGCTTGACATAGAAAGCGGCGTTGTCGTTCACAGCGGTGGGATGAGTGTAGTCCACGCAGATGAGGTTGGGGTACTTGGCCAGAACTTCACCGATGCGTTCTTCGCGATTGCTGGGCTTCAAGAGCTGGACAGTCTTGCCGGCAACTTCAGATTCGTTTTCAACGATGATTTCGCCAGTCAGAGAATAAGGAACAAGTTCCAAACCGCGGGCAACGCAAGTTTCAGCAACGATCTTGCCCATGTTACCCGGAATACCATTTACCATAACCTGTACGGACATAAAAACTCCTTAGTTTTAACAATCACAATATAGTATAAGTAGCAACGACTACGAAAAAGCGCCGTTATACAACAGCGCCTAAAATCACTTTTCAGAATTATTTTTCATTTGGTTCTGGAGCACGAGGAACTCCACCCAAAGGAACCGGCTTAGACTTATTAGTAGCAGCACGACGACGTTTGGGTATAACATTCACCTCGTCATCAGAAATTGCAGCAGCCTTCCCCATCAAAGGAGCCTTACGCCCCTTCATTTGGGAAAGTTTTTGAGCAACATCAGAAGAAGAGTCTCGGACGCATATAGAATCTGAAGAAATTATCGTGGAATCATTTTTTGTGGAATCAACTTTCATTGTATCCGCGGAGTCATCTCGTACTGTAACAGAGACGGTCAAATCAGTTCCCACATCGCCGAAAATAATAGGTTCAGGTTCTTCCTTGGAACAGGCCCCAAGCCCTAATCCAGCAGTCAAGCCAAGGGCTGCCATAGCCGCAGTCTTGGTAGCTACAGACCAGGCCTTATCCTTTGGAACTTTTTTCTTTTGAATATCCATACCGACCACCCTTTTCTACCCAATATACAAAATCAGTTTTGTACTTCTACAAAGCCAACTTGTAGATTTCCATGGTGGCGGCAGCATCCAAATCCATATAGCCCTTAAGAACGTCGCCCTTCAACTTATGGAGACGTTCGTTCAAAAGTTCCAGATTGGGGTTCGGCACGCCGAGCTGCGCGAAAGTCACGGGCATGTGGAGTTTGTCGTGGAGCCAAGTCTTAAGGGCAAGAGCGCCAGCCATTGCATCGGCAGCAACGTCTCCGGAGTCGGCAACGCCTAAAACACGATGAGCCAGTTGGGCAACCTTGTGAGGGTTATGCTTGGCCGCATACTGCAGGAACGCTGGGAAAATCACCGCAAGGCCTGCGCCGTGAGTCACATCGTACTCTGCAGAAATTTCATGTTCCATGGCATGGCTGTTCCAGTCTTCTACGCGTCCGATGGAGCAAGTGTCGTTGTGAGCGATGGTGGCGCTCCACATGATATTGGCGCGGGCCTCATAATTCTGCGGGTCGGCAATAAGCTTTTCCGCATTTTCCATAATGGCAAGGAGCATACCTTCAGCAAGGCGGTCACCAATCTGCACATCGGGAGTATTACTGAGGTAGCGTTCCAGAATGTGGGCCATCATGTCGCTGACGCCGCTGGCTGTCTGCCATTCCGGCAAAGTCATGGTCAGTTCCGGATTCATCACCGCAAACTTCGGGCGAAGATGCATCGGATAACGGATTCCCACCTTCACCTTCGTTGTGGTATTGGTAATCACGGAATTGCCGGAGCCCTCGGAACCAGCTGCAGGAATCGTGAGCACAACGCCAATAGGCAAAGCGCGACTTACCGTAGCCTTCTTCTTTCCGTTTACCATTTCATAAAGATCCCAGAAGTCACCTTCGTAGTAGTAGCCCACAGCCATAGCCTTGGCCGTATCGATTACGGAACCGCCACCCACCGGCAGCAAAAAGTCCGGTTTAAATTCGCGGGCTATCTCAAGCCCTTCACGGACCTTGGTATCAATGGGGTTCGGCTGCACGCCGCCCATTTCAACGACCGTCACACCGGCAGCCTTCAAAGAATCCTTCACACGGTCCAACAAACCGGAACGGACAACACTTCCGCCACCATAAATAATCATCACGCGGCTAGCACCATGTTTAACGCAAAGGTCCCCCACCTGGGATTCCGTGGAACGACCGAAAACAAATTCTGTAGGACTGTAGAAGGTGAAATTATTCATAGTCCCGAATATATATAAATGAAAAGCAGCCGTAAAACGACTGCATTTTCTAAGCGGCTTATTTAACGATTCTTAGTCCTTGCGCAGAACCGTGCGATTCACCTATTTAGTCCTTTAAACAACGAACAGAGTAACCGTAGGCCTTAAGTTCTGCACCCAGTTGAGCCACATCCACACTAAAATACAACTGCAAATGAGTTGCACTGTTGGCACTGGATTCATCGCTGGACCAGAAATTACCAATTCCACCGAGAAGGTAAAATTCGCCGTCATCAGGTTCAAGATATCCGCCAGGCAAAGCGGAGAAGCCAACATCATTGGTGCCGTTATACATATCCCAACTGATAGTTGATTTCAATTTGACTCCAGAATTTTCACCAACAAAATCAATCAAAGTTTTCCATTCAGTTTTACTTGGCAAATGCCAGCCTTCAGGACACACCTTAGTTGCAACAGACCACGGATACAAGCGACCAAGATTTTCACATCTTTTCTTTGAATTTTCAAAACAGAAACTAGATGAATCAGCGCCTTCCATAGGTTTGTTATAAGCGTAATTCAAATTTTCGGCCATCCAGGTTTGATCACCGATTTTCACAGTCTTGTACTTCTGGCAATCACGGGAATCCACAAATTCTTCGTAATCAATCTCCGGGTTCAAATACATCCACGAAGTCTTAGTTTGTTCAATCTGCGGACAACCCGGTACAATTTCACTGGAGCTAGAAATTGTCGAAGAATTGGATTCTACGCTGCTACTAGACACCGCTGAAGAACTAGAAGAAGGTTGTTTGGAAGCAGAGTCCTTGATGCAACGAACGGATCGCGAATAAGAATAAGCATAAACAACACCTTTTTCAAGTTCATTTGAAGACGACTTCAAGTCAATTATGTACACGCAACTACTACAACCTCGATACGTCGAAGAAGTCCAAAAACAAGTAGATTCTCCTACATGTTCATAATCACCATCCAATGCCCCGACTCCAGCAGGAAGTAACGTGAACCCGCTAGCGTTTCTTCCGTTTTTATCCTTATTCCAGCCATCAGAGGATTTAAACAACATACTTAGATTATCATCCTCATATTCCATAAACTCAAAAACGTTTTCCTCAAATTCATACCATTCCGATAATTCAGGAAGGCGCCATCCATCGGGACAAATTCCCTGAACAGTCTTATCTAAATCAAGGGAAGAGACCCCATGCCCTTGGGGAATTCCTACTGCTGCAGCCCATGTGTACAGGCGTCCATACTTGGCGCAGTTTTCCGGATTATTATCATAGCAAAAACTTGTTGAGTCTAAAGAGGTTGAAAGACCGTCGTATTTTTCGGCAGTGTAGGCGTAATTCAAGTTCTGCGCCATCCAAACCTGATTACCTATTTTCACAGTCTTGTAGACCTGTCCATCGCGTTCATCGGTAAACTCACCGTAATCTATGTCCGGATTCAAGTAATCCCAAGCAGTTTTCTTATTGCTAGAAGTGGGTGCAACAGAACTACTGGATTCTTCGATTTCAGCAGAAGAGCTGCTAGATTCCGGATCGGTGTCCGGGCTAACAGATGAAGAAGATTCATCCTTGACGCTAGAGGAAGATGGCGCAGACGTAACGCTAGACGAGGATTCCTCGGCGACGGATGAAGACGAAACCTCTTCATCGTTATTAGAATTTGCACTGGTGCTGTCGCTGTCGCAGGCAGTCACACCCAAAGAGATTGCTGCGGCAAAAGCCAAAGTTTCCTCAAGCCCAAAACATTTATTCATAAATCCTCCTATTTATGCAAAAATATAAAAAAATGCCGAGATGTTAAGCGAGAATCACCAACCGTTCTTTAAGAGCTTCGTCCTCGTAGCCGGTTACAAGATCCACCATGGGCTTAATATCGCCCGCACCGTAGTAGGCCTCGAAGGCGGCGTAATAACGACGACGGTCGGCAAACTTGATGTCGATGGGCAGGTAGCCTGCACGCATCAGGGCGAAGTTCAACAACAGACGACCAGTGCGGCCATTGCCATCAATAAACGGATGGACTCCCTCGAAATCCAGATGGAACTTGGAGATGCGTTCCAGCGGATGAACGTGGTCCTTGGAATTGTTGAAGGCGGCAACCAGCTGCTCCATCTGGGGCTGCACCAAGTAAGGCTGAGGCGGCGTATGGCTTGCACCAGAAATCATCACCGGAATACGGCGGTAGACGCCCTTGTCTTGAGGGCGGTCAATCAGCACCAGGGAATGCAATTCCTTAATGGCGCGTTCAGTCAGCGGTTCATCTTCAGAAACGAGAGTCAACATGTACTGAAAAGCATCGCGATGCCCCACCGCCTCCAAATGATCCTTCAGCGGTTTCTGATCGATGGTCACGCCCTCCAGCACCAGGCGGGTCTCAGAAAGCGTCAGGGTGTTGCCTTCGATGGCATTGGAATTGTAGGTGTAGTTGATGGTAAATTCATCACGGAGGCGGGCCAGTTCCCCAGGCGTCAGAGGGCGACGGCGGTCCAGCTCCCGTTTCTCGGAATCCACGCGGTCAAACATTTCCTTGAACGCCTCGGGAATATTAAACCAGCGGTTCTCACGACCGTCCAAAGGCTTGATGGCACCTCGGGGAATCTTGTAACTGCGGCCCGTGCGGGTCACGCCCTCAACCTTCCCCTGTTCGCAAAGGTAACGGACACGGCGGTCGCTCAAGTTCCAAAGAGCAGCAGCCTCCCCCACACTCATGTACTGGGAGACATCGTATTCATTTTGGATTTTTGAACGTGCCATAACCTACCTCCAAAGTACCGAAAAGGGTTCAAAATATAAGTTTCGCACAATTTATCGGAACAATAACTTTCACACATTAGCAATATAACAAACTATTATTCCGCAAACAAGACAAAAGAAATGCGACCCCATAAGGGCCGCACTTTAGATTTTGCGATGTGACGGAAGGATTAAACTTTTAATTCGCCGGCGTCGATGTTATCCCAGTCAGCGATTGCTTCGATAGCCGGGCGGACTTCTTCGGTCACGAACTTCACGACCTGGCCAGGAGCGCGGCCAACGAACTTGCGAAGGTCGAGGATTTCCTTCAGCTTTTCTTCGGTGATGCCCAGCTTCTGGAGCTTTTCGTTCTTGAGAACGCGTTCGAGAAGGTCGTTATCCTTACCCTGTTCCTTAACGACGCGGCCAGCTTCCTGAGACATCACGCGGATTTCTTCGTGGAGTTCCTGACGGTCGCCGCCATTCTTCACGCCTTCCATGATGATGTTTTCGGTAGCCATGAACGGAAGTTCAGCCATGATGCGCTTTTCGATAACCTTCGGGTAAACCACGAGACCGTTGGTCACGTTTTCAGCGATGATGAGCATAGCATCCATAGCGAGGAATGCTTCAGGAATAGCGAGACGCTTGTTAGCAGAGTCATCCAAGGTACGTTCGAACCACTGGGTAGCCTGAGTGATAGCGGTGCTGTTCACCTGAGCCATCACGAAACGAGCGAGAGAGCAGATACGTTCGGAGCGCATGGGGTTACGCTTGTAAGCCATGGCGGAGGAACCGATCTGAGTCTTTTCGAAGGGTTCTTCCACTTCCTTAACACCCTGCATGAGGCGCATGTCGGTTGCAAACTTGTGGAGGGACTGAGCGATGGAAGAGAGCACCTGGTTCACGCGGTTGTCCCACTTACGGGTGTAGGTCTGACCGGTGATGGTGAGAACGCGCTTGAAGCCAGCCTTGGCGGTAACGCGACGGTCAAGTTCCATGATCTTTTCTTCGTCGCCGTTGAACAGGTCCATGAAGGAAGCCTGGG
>JAKSIB010000056.1 GCA_024399065.1 Fibrobacter sp.
TTAGAAATTCTCAACGAAACACTTGAGGATCCGCCCTCCATATTTTCACAACCTATGGATTTAGTGTATTTTCATAAGAGGTAATTATTGAAACATCGGGTGCGAATATGAATAAGAAAATCTTTCTTGCGGCAACGCTTGTGTCCGTTTCGTCCATGGTAATGTCTTGCGGAGACGATGAATCCGTAAACAAGAACCCTGATGACGACCCCACTCTGGAACAGCCTGGCGACTCACTTGACCAGGAACTACCTGGAGATGATTCCGGTGATATTACTAACCCGGAACAGCCCAAGGATTCCCTCAATCCTATTCAGCCTAAAGACAGCGTCTCTCAAGAGCAGCCTAGCGACCCTCTCGACAAGGATGATGGCATAAAGAACGTGGCGAAGTACGATATCGCACTCACTATTGAAGATATCATCGTGGACTGGTTTGGCGGCGGCGGCGAAAAGGACACAACTAACAACAGCTTTACCTACAAGCAATACGCCAACAACTATTGGGATATTCACGACCTGGACACGGACGTTTTCACCAAGGTTGAGATAGCTTTTACCAAGGCCGTTGAATACGACAATATTGACGTAATCGCAACCTACAGCGACGAAACCAAGACAACGGAAAGAATCTCTAGCGGTGCAAAAAATTTTGCATTGACCTTTGAACCGGGCAAAACTCTCGTTAGCTTGGCACTGGTCGTAAGCCCCGACACACCTAGTGATGCAGCGACCATTAATTTCGGTAAAATCATTATCCGCGCAAAGGACTCTGACGGCACTGTAAGCAAGATGCCAGTGAAGTCCCCAAAACTGGGCGTGGGCAATGGCAACCCTATTCTGGATTTCCAGTACTGCGCAGACCCGACCGCCATTGAATACAAGGGACGCCTCTATGTGTATGGAACCAATGACCATCAGCAGTACGAAGAAGGTGTCAGCAATACTTACGAGAAGATCAAGACTTTGGTAATGATGTCCACCGACGATATGGTCAACTGGACTTACCACGGATTGATTCCTGTCGGCGAGGTGGCTCCCTGGATTATGGCTTCATGGGCACCAAGCATCATCAGCAAGGAACAGGCCGATGGCAGCACCCTCTTCTCCCTCTATTTCTCCAATAGCGGTTTTGGCACCGGTGTTATCCAGGCAAAGTCTCCGGTAGGCCCGTGGACATCTCCTTTGAGCAAGAGCCTTATCGATGGCGACCATCCTGTTGTAAAGGGCAGCGGTTCCATATTTGACCCAGGTGCTGTAATTGACGACAATGGCGATGGATGGCTTTCGTTTGGTAATGGTCAAGGCTGGATCGCCAAGCTCAAACCAGATCTGCACTCTCTCGATGGGGATCCGGTCAAGCTTCCGTCCCCGTTCCATTTCGAGGCTAATGAGCTCAATTATATTAACGGCAAGTACGTGTACACCTTCAACAACGATTGGGATGACCATACGCCCTGGGATTGGGGTGGCGAGGCGCCAACTGCCTGCAGCATGAATTACTTTACCAGCACCGAGCCACTGAATCCCGATTCCTGGACCTACGGCGGAAACTACTTCAAGAACATGGGTGAAAATGGCATGACCTACGGCAACAACCACACCCATCTCCATAAGTATCAGGACAAGTGGTATCTGTTCTATCAGGCAGCAATTCTTGAGGCTTCCATCGGTTCCCATGGCGGTTTCCGCAGCATCTTGGTTGACGAAATCGAGGTGGACGAAGCAAAGGTTGTCATCAAGGAAGCTACGCCGACTTACAAGGGCGTAAAGGCTATCAAGAATCTTGACCCCTATATTGTGCAGCAGGCATCAACAGCTGCGGCTACCTTGGGCATTCGCTATGTGCAGACAGAGGAACCGGGCCACATGGTGGCTACAATCGGAACTCCCAGCAAGGACGGCCCCGCACCTACAGAAGGCATCATCGAAGTTCGTAATGTAAATTTCAGCAGTGCAAAAACTTTGAAGGCTTTGGTGAAGGGCAAGGGTTCTGTAACTCTCCGTCTTGATAAACGGGATGGTGCAAACGTTGCCACAGTCAACAGTTCTGCAAGCGACTGGCAGGAACTGGAAGCAAAGTGCAGTGGCATCACAAGCGGCGTTCACACCGTCTACTTGATAATCAAGGGTGAAGTGCAGTTCGATACCTGGCAGTTCGCGAACTAGTTGCTCAAAATTTCCTACAGATTCTGGTAGAATAAGAAAAGAGTAATTTGCATTTTTTGCAAATTACTCTTTTTTAATTTCAAACGACCACTTAAACGATTTCTTCTAGCATACTACTGGAAATTCACACGGATTTCGTAGTGTCCCTTCGGTAGCTTGTTTTTCTGGATGTTCAGTTTGTTGTATCCCGTATGAACTTTACCGCTGAATTTTCCAACCAATCGGCCTGACATGTTGTACACTGCAACTGTAGCAAAGCCATCACGAGTCGCATGCAGAATACCGCGATTCAAGTCGAAGGTTGCCACGGCTGCGTGGGTCAGGGGAACAGTGGTGGCAATAGCCTGTGTATCGCTCTGGTCGCCCTTTTCCACGATGATTTCATTGGCAGTTTGCTTGACGCCCGCAATATCAAAACCAATCTGGTCCATATTGGGTCCACCATCGGTACTGAGGGATTGCAGCTTCAGCACATTGCCCTTGGTCACAAGATCCGCCTTCACGGAAACGCTATCCCAGGTCGTCCATGCTCCGGTAGGCGGAAATTCGATAATCCCGTAGTTTACGTCGTTGATGAACAGTTCCATGGGGCGGGCCGCCTTACCGCCATTTGCAAATCGGAATGTCACGACAACTCCGGCCTTGCCCTTTTCGGCAACCAGATTCCACACGCCATAGCTTTCTGCAATGTTGGAGAAGTTGTAGTAGCCTTCATCGCGCCAACCTGCGTTGGTTTCCTCGTAAACACCGTGAGCGTCATTGGGGTAAGCCGCATTCACGTCACTAACAACCTTTGCATCAGCAACAAGTTCTGCGTTAAACTGCACATTAACGGAGCCTTCCACCACAACGGTTTCGCCACCATCGTCAATCGTCTTCACAGAGAACTTCTGAAGGCCGGTCTGAATGGGCGTTCCGCTCAAGGTAATTGTCTTTGCAGTTGCATCCACCGTGGCCTTGATTCCGTCGGGAAGGTCCATGGCCTGGGCACCACCGCATTCGTCGTAAGCAAGAACAATGTCCTTCAGGGCTTCGCCCTTGAACAGTTGCTGGTTCATGCTTCCAGACTGCACCACCAAAGAAGGCCCTGCAGTCAAGTCGCTATTTTCTACAAGAACTTCCACCCGTCCGGTGTATTCCGTTCCGTCATTGCCCTTGACGGTATACTTAAAGGCGGTCAGCCCCATAAATCCCGGATTAGGCGTAAAGCGTGCGGTGTAACCATTGTCCAGCAGCGTGACTGATCCGTTTTCCAAACTCATGACGCTGTACTTGGGAGCCACAGGCAGAAAGCCCTTGGTAATGGATCGCAGGTCAAAATCGACAGAGCCGTTCTTCAGCACGCGGGTGTGCATAGCCCCAAGCCAGTTGATGTACTTTTCGATGTTGGCGTAACCATCGCTACCGATGACCATGGCGTCATCCTTGCCTATGTTAAAGCCCATGGCTCCTTCAAAGTAGTCAGGCATGCCATCCTTATCGGTATCCACTTCGGGCTTGCCGGCGATGACTTCGCCCCAGCCATCATTTTTCGTTAGGCCCATAGCGCCAACGGATTTGACCAAGGCCCCCTCCTTGCCCAAGGTACTTGCCTGGTACCAAATCAAGGAATCAATGTCATCGTAGGGCAAAACGCCGGACTGGGAATTCACCAAACGCCAGGCGGTTGCCGCGCTATAAACCGGATTCTTGTTGGTCATCTCGTTCCAGGGTTCCTTCAGTTCCTCGCCCGGGCCCTGGTAATAGTAAATGCTGGAAGCCCCGCCGTTCAAGACACCGTCGCGATTGGTGTCGATCATGTTGCCGCTGGCGTAAATACTTTGGTTCTTATCCACCTGGAACCAGGGATTGCTCCCCTTGGGGCCATACACAAAGTAGTTGTTTACGATATCGTGCTTGAAATGAGTGGAGGTGTGGGTGGTGTAACCCGCTTCAAAATTATAGTGGACATTGTTCACGAAAACGTCGTTGATTTTATCCAGGGGATTACGATTGTGGGTGTTGATGAAGGCGTTGTAATACCAGGCCCAGGTGCCGTCTACAGATTCAATGTGGGCGCCGAACTGCTGGCCGATTGGGTTTGCCACCAGAGTGTTCTGGACTGTAACGCCGGTAATGCGATAGCTTGCATTGTCGGAGGAACCGCCGAAATTATTCCAGGGAGCAAGTTCAATGGAACAATGGTCTACGATAATGTTCTTGGAATCATAAAGATTCAGGGCGTCATCTTTTTCGGAGGCGGTATTTTCACCGGGGCGGATTCGCAAGTAACGAATAATGATGTTGGACTGTTTGCCGGTCGAAACTTTTCCACCGTGAATGGCAATGCCTTCGCCGGGAGCTGTCTGGCCTGCGATGGTGATGTTGCTCTTGACGGAAACTGCGGTCTTGATGTTGATGATGCCGCCTACGTCAAAAACCACAATGCGGTTGGGCGCGCTTACAGCATCACGGAAAGAACCCTCGCCAGAATCGTTCAAATTGGTTACGTGGTAAACAGTGCCACCGCGGCCACCTGTAACGAACTCGCCAAAGCCAAGCGCCTCCGGAAAAGCCTTTACAGCATCAGCTGCAAAAACGGAACCCGCAATAGAAACGAGCCCGAGACCAAACACCCATGATTTAAATCCCATACAAAACTCCAATGACAGTACACCAAACCGTCACCTATGAATATAAATCAAAAAGCGCGTGAAGGGCTAGCCGCCCCATAGGTAAACCGTAGTCTTTAGACAACAATCTGTACAGGAACTTGCTATTCTAAAATTACCGATTCTCGTAGCGATTTCCGAAAACCAAGGTGTTATCCTTGGCACCGTTCAGGTTCACCAGGCGTGTGGGATCGTAGCGCAGGCTCTTGGCGATGCTGCTCTTCAGCATTTCCTTGCGTTCGAAAAATTCCTCGGGAGTCTGGGCGGTGAGCAACGTCTGACGAACATGCATCGCCGCCGCATCGCTTCCATTGGAAACGCAAACCTTGTTGCCCGGGATTAAATAACCAGCACTGGATTCTCGAACCTCGAGCCTCGAACCTGGAGCCTCGTCCTCCACAAATCCTTTGCAGAGTCTTGCGCCCAGCTGCTTTAAACGGCCCATAGCACCCATTTCTGTGCGGCCTTCTTCATCCAGGAACTTGTAGTAGATGGAGAACACGTCCAGGGCCTCTTCGGCGGTAATGATGTGGGCGGGCTTTCCTTCCCAGGCGTCGGCAATCTGCCCGAAAATCCAGGGGTTGTGCATGGCACCGCGGCCGATGCTCACGCCAGCGACGCCGTAGGTATTGATGCGTTCCAGGGCGCATTCCACGCTGTTCACGTCGCCGTTACCTACCACGGGAATCTTGGCGGCAGAAGCCACCTTCCCGATCCAGTCCCAGTTGGCCAGGCCGTTGTAGCCCTGCAGGCGGGTGCGTCCGTGAACCACCAAAAGTTCCACGCCTTCGCCCTCGGCAATTTTCAGCGTTTCCATCACGTTGATGGATTCGTCATCCCAGCCGATGCGGCACTTCAAAGTCAGGGGAATGTTCACTTCGCAAGTATCCAGCGCAGCACGCACATCGTGCAAAATCTCTTGCAAGCGGGGCAAATCACGAAGCAGGCCGGAACCGCTGCCCTTTCCCGCCACCTTGGGGGCCGGGCAGCCAGCATTTACTTCTATATAGTCAGGATGGAGGCCGTCAGCGATCTTTTTCGCCGCCGCAGCCATCTTATCGGGATAGCAACCGAAGATCTGGATGCCAAAAGGCTTCTCTTCCGGGTAGAATTTCAGCTGTTTATGGCCTGTAAGGCTGAAAACCTCGTCCGCATTGGTAGGAACGAACTCAGATACCAACAGTCCCATGCGGTTTCCGGACAAAACACGGCACAAACGGCGGAAAGGAGCGTCCGTCACCCCGTCCATGGGGCTCAAAATGGTGTTGGGAAACACCTCTAAGTCCCTTAATTTGAAGGACTTAACGGCCGGTTTTAAACTTTCAACATCTTTCAACATATTAACAACAATTATCCACAAAAAGTCCGCAATGTTCTACCCGAAAAAATATTTAATTTCGAGCGCACATATACACTAACTCATTGATAAACCTATATTTACGGTGTGGCAAATATAACTAAACAGACTCTCATTCAAGAAATCGCCAAGTCCACTGGATTTGTGCGCAACGATATCAAGACCGTCATCGAACAGTTTCTCGACCTGGTGGGCGAAAAGCTGATCGAGGGCAACACCATCGAGATTCGCGGATTCGGAACCTTTAGCTGCAAGCCCCGTAAGGCTCGCCCAGCCCGCAACCCTCGCACTGGCGAAACCGTCCTCATCGAAGACCGCCTTGTTCCTACCTTCAAGTTCAGCAACGAAATCAAGGACAAGATCAATTCCCTGGAAGCCCTGGTGGAAGGCGTCAACGCCGAACTGGAATCCAAGGATAGCGACGTCATTCTGGCTGTAAAGTCCGAAGAAGAAGACGCTTAGTCCTAGCTGAACCGAGTTCAGGCTCCTCCTGCGCAACCAGGCGGAGATGGTTTAGGTTATACACAGAATTTTAAAGCCCCGGTTTTTGAACCGAGGCTTTTATTTTTTACGACGAACCTTCGCGAAGTTCTTACTTCGTCAAACTCGCGACTTCTTCTTCAGTCATAAAGCGCCAGCCGCCTGTACCCAGGGTAGTGTCCATGGTAACAGGGCCGATGGATTCGCGGGAAAGGGTCATCACGTGGTTCCCGACAGCGGCGAACATGCGGCGCACCTGATGGTACAAACCTTCACCGATGGAAATGACCACGGTATTTTGCACAGTGCCGTCCGCGACAGTCACCAGTTCCTCGGAAAGTTCGCGGGCAAGTACCGGACGGCGTTCGTCCTTCAGCATCACGCCCTTCAGGAGTTCAGCCTTCTGTTCCGCGGTAAATTCGCGGGCCAGGGTGACGCGGTACTTCTTGAGGTAGCCTTTCTTGGGGCTTTCCACCTTATGGATGAAATCGCCCTGGTTGGAAAGCAGAATAAGTCCGGAGGAATCCGCATCCAGGCGGCCAACAGTCTGCAGGCCCATGGCGGTAAAACGGTCCGGAAGAATGCTGTAGATAGACTGATGGTCGCGGGCATTATGGCTGCATTCCACATCAAGAGGTTTGTCCATCATGATGTACAGTTTTTCCACCGTGGGAACTTCCTCGCCATTGACGGTAATGACCTCGGGGCGCGTTTTGAATTCCACGAAGGGATCGTCCACCACCTCGCCATCCATTTCCACCATGCCGGCGCGGATGAGAGCGCGGGCTTCCTTACGGGAGCCAAAGCCAATCGAAGCTACCAAACGTTCCAAAGTCAAAGCAGGCATTATTCCTCCGCCAACATCTTAACAATCTTAGATCTAATCCAGCCCAGTTCCGGCAATTCATGAGTCTTAAGCACACGGGCCCTGCGACGCCAGAACTTGAAGCCGAGAATCGCACCGAAGAAAAGTACGGTCACAATCACACCAAGGATTCTAAACAAATTAATGGAAGCAAAAATCTTACCTCGGGCGCACAGCTCATGATCGCGGGTCCAGTCCATGCGGAGGTCCCAGGCACCGACAAAGGGGAAACTTTTCAAAATGCCATTGAGGGCGGCACCGTAACCCATGGTCACGTAGTCACCGCGGATCCCTTCCACAAAACAGTCCTGGAACTTGGCGCGAAACAGCTTGAGGATGGATGCCAGAAGTTTTCGAACAGCCCAGAAAGCGGTCTCGTCAAATTCCGGAGTCAACAGGATGGTCCAGAATTCAGTTTCCGTGAGCTTGGGCTTTTTTTTAGGCTCCAGGGGCGAGGCACCAGGCTCGGGGTTCGAGATTCCAGGTTCCAAAGGCTTTTCTTCCGCAGCCTTCAGCGCAGCAAGCTTTTCCACCGGAGCCTTGGGCGCGGTACTCGTGACAGGCTCCAGGCGCGAGGTTCGAGGTTCCAGGCTCGAAGCTCCAGGTTCGAGGTTCGAAGCGGACTTCTTCGGCTCAACTTTTTCTTCAACCTTCTCTACAGGTTTCTTCTTTTTAGGCGGAACATAGACCGGCGCAAAATCCGCGTCATCCAAATCATCAGCAGACTTCTTGTCGGAATCTCCCTTGAAAGATTTCTTCCCTTCACACAGAAGCTTCTTGAACAGGTAGACACGGCCATTTCCGCCATTCAAATCTGCCCTGAATTCAATTCTAAAGCGGAACGGAAAAAAAAGGACGACCAGCGCCACCAACAAGATGATAACGCCAATGATCGTCCAGATGGAAATTCCAGCCAAGGGAATTACTTCTCCGCTTCGTCAGCCTTCTTGCTGATAACGTCGATCAGTTCTGCAAAGCTCTTGGTCTTCAAGATCTGGCCGAACTGTTCCTTGTAGTTACGTGCAGTGGACAAGTCATCAATGACCAAGTCCCAAGCCTTCCAGTTACCGTTCACCTGGCTCATCTTGTATTCAAGAACAGATTCCTTGCCCTTGTTCCAGAGGTGAGCCACAACGGAAGCTTCTTCGCCGCCCTTCTTCATCTTTGCCGGTTCGTAGATGGTGGAATCGGCGCGGTAAAGTTCCAAACGCTTTGCGCTGGAGTTACGGACCATGCGCTGGAATTCAGCCACAAACTTTTCCTGGGAGGCTGCGTCCTGCTTTTCCCAGTCGCCCTTGGAAAGGGACTTCTTTGCCAAAAGTTCAAAGTCGAAGGATTCGTTGAGCAGAACCTTCACGCGTTCGGTTTCCTTGGCACTGCGGCTGGACTTCTTCAGCAAAGCCTGGAGTTCCACGTCCTTCTTCTTGATGGCGGCAACAGGATCTTCTGCGGCAAATGCCATCAGGGAAACGCAAGCGATTGCAATCATGATTTTCTTGAACATCTTAAACACCTCACTTATTCATATAGTCTGTATGGAAGTCCTTCAAAGACATACCCATGGCGGAAATCAGCTGAGCATACTCCACATTGTACTTGCACACGGCGAAGTAGTAGTCCTTCTGCATCATCACGTTCTGCGTATAGGCGGAGACCAGGTCTCCCGTCTTGGACTTGTCCAAATCGTACTGCATGGCGGCACCCTTCAGGATTGCCTCGGATGCACGGAGACTTTCCTTCAGGGCATCCATCTTATCCTTGGCGGCCATCAACTGGTAATACTGTTCCTCGGCTTTGGCTTTCAAACCATTGGCGGCATAGTTTTCCTTGGCCTGCAAACCACGGTAATCCGTTTTTGCGGCGCGGTACTTTTCCCAGTTCTTCCAGAAGTTCAAATGGTAGCGGACGCCAACACCAATGGCACCTTCCAGCTTGTTCACGGCATCTTCTGCGAATGCACTCTTCTGCATCACGTTACGGTTGCCAGCCCAGCTCTTTACGTATTCGAACTCACCCATCACAAAGAATTCCGGAGCAAGCTTTGCTTCGGCCAGGTCCACCTGGATACGGCGGGCACGAAGACCGGCAGAAAGTTGCTTCAGTTCGGGATGGTAAATTTCAGTCAGGCGAATCACTTCATCCAATGTGGGAATCGGTTCCGTGCGGGGCACCAGCGCAGAATCCTCTGCAGCAAAGGTATCCTCGTCGCGCATGTTCAGGGAGAATCGGATGGCAAGCATCACGCGCTTCATTCCCAAATCCGCCTCGATAACACCTTCCTTCACAGTGTGCATCTTGGCCTTCAAATTCAGCAAGTCCATCTGGGAGACGTTGGGATCGTCGTCATCCAAAGCTTCTTCCAACTGGTCGTAAGCCTTGTCCACCATGGACTGGGCCTGCTTTGCAATTTTCTGCATTTCCTTTGCCAGCAGGTAGTTGTAGTAGTAGGTCTGCAGTTCCACATCCTTCTTGTGGACCTGATGTTCAATCTCGTAGGTTTTCTGTTCCAGGTCCGCTTCCAAAGCCTTTTTACCGGCCTTGTACTGACCCAAGTTCAATGGCTGAACAAACTTACCCTGGATTCCCCAGAAAGGGCCCATTTTCTTAAAGTCATAAACCTTGGTGGTGTCAAAACCGTGGAGTTCGTCACCGGTAATATCATCCTTCAAACCGGGAGCCGGGCCCACCATCATGGCAATATTGAAGGTTGGCAAAATAGCCTCGGCCTTCAAGGCGCTAATCTTGTTTTTCTTGGATTCGGTGCCCAAGCGCATTTCAGCAACCTGTGGGTCCGTAGCAATACCTTCTTCCACAAAGCGATCCAGGTCATAGCGGACTTCACCCGCCATAACTACGCTTGACAAAAGAAATAGTATTAGACAAAACACCATGGTATAAAAGTAGCAAAATGGCAAGGTCCACGGCAAACGCACAACGCCATTTTACCATTCTACAAGAAGGAAATCTGGGTCAAGTCCTTGTATTTGGAAATCACGTGGTCGTAGTAGCGCGTAGGCAGGGGTTCACCCTTTTCAAGCAGGCGATCCACAGCGGAATGGCCCAGGTTGTAGGCGATCAAGGCCTCCTTCCAACTGCCATATTTTGCAATGAGGCGGATCAGGTAAGCGGAGCCCACCGTCACGTTGATTTCCGGCTTCAGCAAGTCCTCTTCCTTTTCGATTTTCAATCCGAAATGGGAGCCCATCATCTTGGCGGTTTCAAGCTTGATCTGCATGAGGCCCAAGGCACCGGAAAATTTACCGGACTGCATGCGGCCACGGGCGTTAGGATTGCCTCGGCTTTCCTGGGCAACCACCGCCAAAATCAAAAGCGGGTCCATGGCATAGGATCTGGAAATTTGCCAAATCTGTTCCGTAAGCATGGTGCGCTGTTCTTGAGTCAAACGGTTCTTGGAAAGGTAAGCCAACGCCTTGTCGATTTTCACATAATCCACAGTCCACTTGCCCCAAGTGGAAAGCTGTTCCAACTCCCCGCGAAGCACAGTTTCTTCCTTCGCCAATGAAGTCTGCTCCATCTGACGGGTAAACCAGTACGACGCAAAAAGGCCAAGGCAACCAAGCCAAAGCATCACGCCGATACACAGTGTCACGGGAGATATGTGAAGACTACTTTTCAAGTCTGGTATTCTCTAAGTATTCCAAATAACCCACCCAGTCCTGAATCAAGCCAAAGGAGCTGAGCATCGTTGTATCTTGAATAACGCCCAGTTTGCGCAAGGGACCAATGGAAGATTCCAACTTGTCGATTTCGCGGATGTAGCGTTCCTTCTGGTTCTGCAGAGCGATAATTTGAGCCTGCTTATCAGAAATATCATGTCCCTGAATAGATACGATTATAAACAAAGTAACAAACAGACCCAACATCAACGCCAAGAAGGACACGGCAACGCTGGGGCTCAGGGAAATACCAGAGCGGGAACCATAGTGAATACCAATTTGCTGGAGTTGCTTTTTCGTACCGGACTTTTTATAGGCGGCTCGGGTTTCGTAAATCTCGAAAATATTTTGATAACGTTCAAAATACTTGTACAGTTCCTCAGAGTAGAAAATCAAGATCAAGGTGGATTTTTGTGACTTGACTCGGCTCAGCAATTCCAGGAAAAAGTCGATGTAATGATCACTGGTAAAATGAGCGTTCTGCAAATTCAAAAAGAAGAAACAGCCAGGACCGTCCACCAGCATGGCAAGTTTTTCCTTGACCGCGGAAAACTGCGGAAATCCAAGAGAACCTGACAGGGAAATTTCCACGTCGTTTCCGCGAGATTCCACCTGAATATCAATCAAATCTGACTTCATGGATTACCTCTTGGAAATATGGGCGGAAAGTTTGAAAGCCTGTTCTTCGGTGCTGCCAAGGCTAATCTTCCAGAAGGGGAAGAGGCGAACGCCCTGGATATCTTCAGGGGCGGCAGAAGCCGAAGCACTGAACAGCGGAGCCACCAGGAGAGCCACAGGCTGTTCAAAATCAAAACGCAAATGACTGGATGTAGTCTTGTCGTGAATTTCCACAGACTTTGCATCGGGGTAAATCAGCGGCTCGCGGAAGTCGAACACCAATTCCTTGCCGTCGATCTTGATGCCGCCCTTCTTTTCGCCGCAAGCGAGAAGGCTCGTTTCTATAAGGGTACCAAAGAAACCCTTGAACGGAGCAAAGGCTGTGTTCTGCACATTGTAACTCAAGGTGAAGTCAGAGCCAGCGGCGGCAAGACCATATTCCTTTCCTACATGGACAAGGCCTTTCTGTTCGCCTAGTGCAAAATGCTGTTCCGAAAGCAACTGGATGTCGGTGCCATCGTCATGACGCTTGATCTGATAATCGTAGGGAGAGTTCAGCACACCTTCACGGTCGGACAACATCAAGTCCAGCTTGGATGCCGAGAAATCGGAATTGGGCAACATGAAATCCAAGAATCCCAAAGCGGGTTCGCCGTCATCGCGCCAAGCGCCCAACATGCTGACCTCGGAAGCCTTGGTGTTCAGGATTCGCAGAACACCGCCGCCGAAGTAATCCAGCATAAAGGAGTAGTCGTGATTTTCCGCCCAGATCAGTTTGCGGCCTTCCAGCATGAAGTCTGCAATTTCAAGACGGATGCCGTCAAAGGAGGACATTTCTGCTAGCTGATTTGCGGCCTTCAGCAAGAAACGGGAACCCCACCAACGAACCAAAGGGGAACGCATACCTTCGCCACTAGGCAAGTCTCTGTAGAAAATAGGAGACATGGCAGGCAGAAGCTGCTGGAAAAATTCCTGTTTTTCTTTTCCCTGAAGGTTAGCATCTGCTCGACGGAACAAGGAAAGAAGAGACTTGTGCAACAAGTTCACTTCAGGACGGCGAACCAGAAGTTCACGGCAGGTCTTTGCCTTGTTAGGCAAGCCAATGCGGCGGCCAGCAGAAAGAAGGAAACTGATACGGCCTTCGGAACTCTGCTCGTTCACAACGCTACTTACAGTCTTCGTCTGCAAGTCATTTGTTTCCACAAAGTCAATCAAACGTTCGAAGAAAGGAACGATGTCGCCAGGTTTCGGCGGAATATCAAGTGCAACAACAGCGGTCTTTCCGCCTCTGCAGTAAGGTTCCGCAATTTCCTGCCACTGGAAATCGTCATTCTCGATGGCCTGCGACAAGCGTTCGGATACAGGCACTACTCGCAGGAACGACCCCTTGTCTTCAACAGAGTACCACCCGGACACAGGCGTCGTTCGGCCCAGCGCATCCTGCAATGCAGATTCCTGAACTAGTGCGTATTCAAAACGGTTCTTCTCCAGAAGTTCAGTCATCTCCATTTCCCACACCATGGAGGAATTGAAGTAACCGCTGGGCTCGATGCTGAAATGCTTCCAGAGGAGTTTGCGATGTTCATCGAGCTGCATTGCCTGCAACTCAGACGGGAACAGCGGTAGCATGGGATCATGATAGCCACCGCCAAGAATTTCAAGATAATCTTCTTCGATGGCACGCTTGAATCGCCCGAACATCAAGGGACGAGCCGCTCTGTTTGCGGCCTCAAGAGTAGGACCATCCATGAAAATAGAAAACCGGACTTTGCCCGATTCCAGCATTTTACTCATGCCAGAAAGGATGTTGTGAGCCACTAAATCAAGTTTCTCATACGCCGTAGAAGGGGGCAACAAAAGTACGATAGATATAACCGGTTTCATAAGTATAAGAATAGCAAAACTACAGATGGAAAGACGAATAAATATGCAGCCCGTGACAAATAACAACGGGAAAAAATATGCCGTACAAAAAGTACGGAGAGAGCCGCCCTCGCGGGGCGTCGCCGCAAAACCGGTCGGGAGACGCCATGCGACGTGCCAGTGCCGCAAAACCGGTCGGGAGATGTGCCGGCGCGGGGGCAATGTACGGGCAATGTTCGGCGGCAGGGCGCGGAAACAAGGCCGAGGGACGGCCGAGGGATGGGAGGCGCGAGTGCCGAAGCCGTACGCGTGATGTCCTCCCGCGGTCATGTCCACGTCGGGACAGAGCAGGACAAGGCGTGCGCCGCGATTACGCCACAAGGCGAGAGAGGCGGCCACCGGTAGGTGGACATTTCCGAGCCGCAGGCGTAACTGTCCGAAGGAAAGCAGCCGTAGTCCGCTACGGCGAGAGGTTGGTGCACAACGCCGTAATGCGACGGTCCCCGGCGCGTACAAAAAAGAAAAGCCCCCCTTGAGGTTTACCTCGAGGGGGGCGTGAATCCAGCA
>JAKSIB010000057.1 GCA_024399065.1 Fibrobacter sp.
TGAGCAAAAAGCTGAATAGGAACAAGAAGCAGAAGGACTCCAAGCGTAGGTGGAGGTGTAGGTGTCAACTGGCTAGGGAATATGAACACTTGGCTAATGTCCGTAAGGATATCGCCAACAAGATATACCATAGGCTAGTAACCGACTACGATGTTATCTACTTTCAAGACGAGCAGATTAAGAACTGGCACAAGGGATGGTTTGGCAAGTCCATCCAGTCTTCGTGTCTAGGTTCGCTGAAACAACGACTTGTCGCTCTCGAAGTGAGTGGGCGTAGTTTCAAAATATCAAAGTGGGAACCCACTACAAAGTTGTGTCCGACGTGTGGCTGCATAAACCACCCGACACTTGCAGATAGAATCTACAAGTGTGATTGCGGATATACTATGGACAGGGATACTCATTCTGCCCGTGTTGTCTTGATGATTGGCTCGTCTAAAAGAGCCGAGTGCTTGGAACAAGCCTCCGCTGAGGTAGCTACCTCTATGCCTATTAGCACTGCTAGTAGCGCACAAGTGGCTCCGTTGAAGCGAAAAAACGAAGCTCACACCCTTTAGGGTGTGGGTAGTTCACATGTGCCGAAAATTAAAGACGGAGCTAAAGGATTGGAAACAATGACGGACCTCCCCCAAATGCAGCGGCAACAAGCTACCATCGAATGTCTGTACTTGACAAATAGTTATGAATTATTATATTTAGTCGCATGAGTAATACGAAGAAATTGTTTAAAGTCACCGTTGAGATCGATTACGGTGTACAGAAAGATCTTGAAATATTCAAGGTTGTTGCTGAAAACGAAGACGGCGTGCCTGATGAAATTCGATGGCGTCTTGATGGTACTGACATGTCCAAGTGGCAAATTGCTGAAATCAAGGAAATAACAAAGAAGGATCAAGATGACGGTGAATAACTATCAGTTGATTAGGGACCGCATGAAGTTCGATTCGCCGGACTGTGTGTACCATGGATTTTACCTGAAACGTAGAAAGGATAAGGAGTTTGGGAAGTCGTCCGCTGTTCTTGACGATTTTTATATAACATCCCTTGAATACTTTGATTCGCATATCGATAAGATTATTGCGACAGCCGAGGCGTCCAATGCCCGTGCAGTGATCAACCTGAATCGTAAAAGTATCCAGAAGGTCAATCTTCGAATGGCCGAACGCCTTATTGCTTCGGTCCGTCAGAATCAATATTCGCTTGCGCAGCATATGATGGCATCCGTGATGGATGAAATGGTGTATGACGGCGAGTGCGGTTGGTTTATCGATATGGATGCAGACGATGGGGTTGATCGTGACGGTCTCATGAAGATGGTTCCTGAAATTGATGCTTTCATGACTGCGAACTGCCACCCGCTTGGTGTTAGCAAGGTCAATGGGGTCATTCCGTCCAAGACGGGTCTCCATGTATTTATCAATCCGTGCAATCTGCAGCCGTTTACCAAGAAATATCCGCAGTTGCATATTCAGACTAATGCGCCAACTAACCTGTATATCCCGGATATTGAATAATGAAACGCTTTTTTAAATGGATGAAGATTGCACTGTATACGGTAATGATTGTACGTATTGTAGTTCAAGTCTTCTTGACTTTGATGAACCGTGGCAGTAACTTTGAATTTAGAGAATAGTTATGATGATTAATGATATTCCTGATAAAGCAGATGACGGCGATCCGCAACTACCAGCAAAAACAAACGACAAATCTATTGTAAACCATATATTGTCGATAGTAGACCAGCTACCGTCGATTGTGGTGTATTCTGATGTCGTGAAAAATATCAAGGCATATGCCACTATGCTTTGGCTCAATTTTCAGGAGAACCCGTCATCGATTTTATCGTTGCCGTTGTTGTCAGCAGATGTTTCAAAGTACATTCTTGGTATCTGTGAGCTCGGGTCCATTATGGCGCCGAAACAGGCTGAACATGTATTCGACACGATACGCAATCTGGTTTTGCTTGATATGATTACCGTTAAAATGTCCGAAAAAGTTGTGCTGCCAAACTCATCGGCGACAGCGGAATCTTTTGCACAGATGGTAAAAGACTATAATTTGTCAATCAGCAAAGCTTCTTATACATATGTGGTGAGACACGACCGTGTATGCGCCGGCGGTTGCTTGATGGGATCATGCGGGATGCATGCGGTAGGCGAAGTATTTGAAATTGCTTCGTATTCGTTCGTGAATGGATCCGTATTGCCGATCAAGGCCGTCATCAAGGCGAAGAATTTCTCATCGTACTTTGATGAGGAAACTGGTTTGTATTATGCCAATCATACCTCGCAAAAATTGGAATCCGACTTTTACGTCCATCTGGAATTGATTGACTATAAGATAAACGTGGTGTTGACCATGGGCGCTTTATTCAATCCGCAAAATGGCGCCGAACTGCATGGTGCATGCCGCATGTGGTGTGCTTATTATAATTTTGCCAAGCAGTTGGAATGCGACCCGGAAAGCTGGGGGATGTCGATTTTTAATCCAGATTCCCAGTGCATTGACCTGCTTACTATAGAACCCAGAACACAGTATGCTCCTGTAGAATCATATTTTACATTTGTATCCAAGAAAAAGGTGATAAACAAATACACCAATTATCGCATTAACAAGGACTATCAGGACATCCTGAAACGAATGGTTTCCGCAATCGAATTAGGTGTATCCCGCAGTTATGCATTCGTTGGTGTACCGGGTACCGGAAAGACGATCATGATGGACCAGCTTGCATTGGATTTGCCTGATACTACCATAGTCAATGTCGATATGTCGTCACGAATAGCGGTGATCCGTACATTGCAAGATATCATGGCCAATACAAGGTCCCATAATGTCGTATTCTTGGTGGATGACTTTGATAAGAATCCTAACTTGGTTAATGGCAAGTGCGATAATGACCTGATCGACATGTTTGATTTCATGCATTCGCTGGCAAACCGTATACATAAAACGTTTAGTTTCATCTTCACCATCAATAACCCGACTATACTAGGTAACGCAATTATCAAGCGTAGTCGCCGAATTGATGAAGTCATCGTAGTTGATATCCCGACCGTTGCTATGTACCGTGCTGCAATCGATATTGATCGTGATTCCAAAGATCATACCAATTATAATGCAGCGAAGTTTAGTTTGGTATTCCGCTACATGAGAAAGTGCAAGGTGACACTTGCTGATCTCAAAAACATCTATGATTACATGATTATCAGTCATAATACGACTAAGCATTCTGATACAATGACGTTTGGCGTATTTGACATGTTGCGTGCAATCAAGATGGTCTCGGACAACAAGACTAATGCAAGTAAGAACTACACGATTTAAAGAGAAGGCCCGCCGTTAGGCGGGTTGCCAACAGTAGGCATTAAATCTACCCAAACTTACCCATAATTTACTAAAATTACCCAGTTTCACCTATTGGTAGATTTGTGTAGATTTTTGGTAACGGTCTTTCATTTATTGCAAGCGAAGCTGTTTATGTAATGCATGAAGCTTTTTGTAGGCTTCTGGGTTCTTTCCATACTTATAATCATGAATCGCCTTGTCTTCGTCCGCTTTGATTTTTGCGTATTGTGACGGGGTGACCTTTTTGCCATCAACCTTATATTCGGTTCCGTGTCCATTAACGATCATGTCGTATTTATGCAGCTTTGGCTTATCGCCGATATCAAAGTCTGACTGAACTGTACCGTTTGGTATCATTGCTCGGTTGACATCGTCGTTTAGCTTTGCGAAAGATCCTTTGAATCCAGACGACATATGTGACTTGAAGTTCTTCGGCGCATGGGTCGTATGGTCGACGGCCTTGTCCATGCATGCTTTACGAGAATCTTCTTTTACAGTATGGCCGAATGCCAAACTTTTGCCATTCGAAATTTGTTTACTGCCAATTACCCCAGTGCCATCACTGTCGCAGAAGCTGATTTCAAGGTTCGGGTGAGCGATGTATGCGAAGTTTGCCTTGGTATCCTCGACCATGACGTTACCGTTTGTATATAGGCGGATGATCTTAGGTCCCATCTTTACCTTGTTGATTACGAACGGGTCTTCGTCACCACCGGAAAAGTCGTATTCGGCGGATTTGTCTTTGTCCTGCGCATTGTTTGTGTCAGGCGCATTCTGGCCGGCAAATGCTGACGATGCAGCCAACAGTGCGCCTGCGAAAGCAAAAGCCGCCATACCTGCCTTGGATGTACTGTCCTGTGTCTTCTCGGCAATCTCTTTGGCCTTTTCGACGGCCTGTTGATTTGCCGGTTCATGATTTGCGATTGCTTCCTTAACCTTACCCGGGATAGCCTTGATTGATGACCACATGTCCCCGAACATCCCTTCCATTACGGCATCCTTGTAAATGGCCTGATACCCTTCAATCAGGGCGGTGCGCATTGTATCCGATACTGCGGTTGACTCGATAAATGCCTTGAACTCGTCATATTCGGTGGCGTTCATAGTAAAACTCCGGTAATACTTACCCAAGTTTATACGTGATCAAGTCCATTTTATGTTCATCCATTCGTTTACGTGCTTCAGCAAACTCGGTATGCATTTTCATTTCATAGTCTGACATGTAGCTGTATATGTGGTCTATAGCAGCCGTCTTGTATTCTTCAGTATAGTAAACCGTAGATTTATCCTTGTAGATTCCGTATGCATCAATGTCATGCTCGGCTTCTGGAGGTATGCTGTCCACTATGGTTTTCCTGATACCGTTGATGATGTTCCATGATAGCATGTACACGGCCAGTGCAGACGGTTTAGCCCCGCCAATTTGCACCGTATAGTCGTTCCCCGCCATATCCTGAAAGATGACGCATTTTCCTGTGTTTGATGTAGTCACGGTCTTGACTATCATTGAGTCGGGTGTCTTTTCCGTATGTTGGCCGGATGTTGCGTCCGGATGATAAATCATCTTGTGGTGCGTAGCGCATAAAGGTATCGTGACGTTCCGACTATGCTGGACACGCAATTCACGGGGGTGGATATGATGATATTCGATCAGTGATCGATTCGTTGTGGTGTATGTGCATCCCGGGAAGCAGCACTTGTATTCCATTGGCCATTCTCATTAAGTTCTATTGCCAAGTATAGGATAATTTCATATATTTTGCAAATATTCAACTGGCGGTTTAAAATGCAAGTGAAGTATGGAACGTTGACATTGGATAGGGATGACGTCGCTAGGATTATGTCTGATGCGGCGCAATGCATGCTTACCGGCGACTTAAATGATACCCTGTCGTATGAAGTGAAGGTTGACCGTGATGATTACGATCCACTCGGGAAGGCGAATGTCAATTTCAGTATCGGCGCCGGTGACACCACTGACGACCGGTTCAAAGGTTGGCGTAAACAGCGTCTTGAACGAGGGTTCGACGATACTGAATTGTGGAATCTGGACAACACCATCATGAATTTCATTCTGCCCCGGTTAAAGGCGTTTGCTGCGAATGTCCATAGCTATCCCGGGCGTTGCGAGTCTACTAAACAGTGGAAGGAAATGCTTGCCGAAATGATCTGGGCTATTGAATGGCTTAATTATGCGGTAGAACGACACGCCGATTGGAAAACTGATGCCGAGGGGCATTTCCTGAAGGATGATAATGGCAATTTGATTCCGACCGATGATCATACCCGTGCTATGAACGGTTGGAAGCTGTTTTCCGAATATGTTTTTGACTTATGGGACTAACACCCTTTGTAAAATAGGAGAAAAAATGAATAATACTAATGTTGGTGTGGCTAAGAATCATTTATTTGTTTTCGAAGGTATTGACAACTCAGGCAAGACCACATTGTCGAAGCGTCTAGCTGACAATTATTTTAATGTCGGGGCTGTGTGGAGTAAGGAGCCGGTATTTTCGACGGAAATGGCCGACAAGCTGAATTCTCCCGATAGCCATCTGAGTGATGCCGAACGTGAGGTGATCTTTTTGGAGGGCCGCATAAAGCAACAGGAACTCTATAATTCCAAGACCTGCTTCCTCGACCGTTATCTGTGGACTGGCGCAGCTTATGCCAAGGCATTTTCACCGTCCATATATGATTTCTGTGAAGCTTTATACAAGAGCAAAATGATATTCAAGCGTCCGGCGATGACGTTCTTCATCGACACCCCAGTTGAGATCTGTGTCGAACGTGAACAGATGAGGCCAAATCCTGATCCAAACGTAAACATTGAACGACTTTCTTTGGTTAGACAGTCTTATATGGATACAATGCATGTGGTTGACGATAGTCCGATCCTGTTCCTTGATGGCAAACAGACTCCTGACCAGCTGTATGAAATCGCTTGCAAGACTATCAACGATATTTTGGGCCGTTAATGTCTTGACAATGGATTCCGGAAATGCTATATTTTTCTGCGGAGTAAAAAATGCCTAAGAAAAATAAAACAGACGAAAAGAAATGTGTTGGATGCGGAGGCCCGGTCACGCCGAACGCAGTGCTTTTGCAAACCGGCGATTTTATTTGTGAACGGTGTGTTGAATACATGTATAAGATTGTTGCCATGCATAAGAACCCATATGCTGCGCATCCGTCCTATGGAATGGGTTCTCCCGTGCCTCCCAAGTCCAAGAAACCGGAAACTAAGGCGTCTGAATTGCCGCACCCGGAAGAAATCAAGGAATATCTCGACCAGTTCGTGATCGGTCAGGATCTTGCCAAAAGAGCCTTGTGTGTAGCAGTCTATAACCATTATAAGCGTCTGGACTACAATGCTACTCGCAATACCACCGATGTCGAGCTGGAAAAGTCGAACATACTGTTTTTGGGTCCAACAGGATCCGGCAAGACCCTGCTTGCTCAGACCATGGCAAAAATGCTCGACGTGCCGTTCGCTATTGCCGATGCGACCGTGCTTACCGAAGCTGGCTATGTCGGCGAAGATGTCGATAGTATTATTGTCAGACTCTTGCAGGCAGCTGACTATGACGTTGAACGAGCCGAACGTGGAATCATCTTCATCGATGAAATTGACAAAATTGCCCGTAAGGGCGGTAACCCGTCAATTACACGAGACGTTAGCGGTGAAGGCGTACAGCAAGGCCTGCTGAAGCTTCTTGAGGGTACTGTGGCGTCGGTGCCGCCGAAGGGTGGCCGAAAGCATCCTGAACAGCCTTTGGTGCAGGTCAATACCAAGAACATCTTGTTTATCTGTGGTGGCGCATTTGAAGGTCTTGACAAGATTGTGGCCAGCCGTGTCGATAAGGGTGGTATGGGGTTCGGCGCTCGCATCAGGCATGTGTCCGAAAAAAGCTTGTCAGATATGTTTAAGCAAGTTGAACCGGATGATCTGGTTAGATTTGGGATGATGCCTGAATTGATCGGCCGTCTTCCGGTCTATGTGTCTCTGGATGAATTGAGCGAGGACGCCTTGATCAATATTTTGTCAAAGCCCAAGAATTCTATCCTGAAACAGTATACCAAGGTATTTGAACTTGACGGAATTGAACTGACTATTACTGATGAGGCCAAGGTTGCTATCGTAGCCGAAACCGTGAAACGTAAAACTGGGGCCCGTGGTCTTCGATCCGTTGTGGAGCAAGTGTTGCAGCCGTATATGTTTAGTATGCCCGGTAAGACTGAAACCAAGCTTGTCATTGACGAACAGGTTGTGCTGAATACATTCATTGCAGAGGAGGAATAATGTATAGTAAGATTACTGAGAATATTGCAGCCGCCCGGAATGAAGTTGAATTGGCGATTAAATACGAAAATGCTGGATCCAAGGCAAATCCGATGCAATCGGAATACGTCGACATGTGTTACCGATCGGCATTAAAGGCATTTGAATCCGTCGCTAACGATGACCATACCGGGTTGAGCTGGCAGATTACCGCACAAATATTGAACCGTCTGATGAATGATTTGCCGTTATCGCCCATCGATGATGTCCCGGATGTATGGCAGTTGTCAGAATACAATTCTGACTATAAGCATTTTAATTGCAAACGATATCATAGTCTTTTCAAGGTCGTTCGTGATGACGGTGTGGTGTCTTCTGCCACGTACCATGATCTTAAACGTCAGTATTGTGTTGACGTTGATGACCCGAATACTACGTTTGCCAGCGATATCGATGGTGTTGTTGACGAAATCGCACCGATTACGTTCCCTTACATGCCGTCAACGGAAAAATACAAAGTGTTCGTTAAACATGTAATGGTAGGAAGTACCGCATTTGCTCGTGTGGATCATGTCCTTACGCCGAATGGCGAAAAGGTATATCCAGAACGCTATAAGATCAATTTTACGCTTGTTACCAAGGCAGAATTTGATGATTCGTATTTGAAAGCGTTGAGGGCTGCATGTAAGGCCTATATCGAGGCTAATCCGACGTATGGCTATAGCTATGACGATGAGACTGATGAGGTAATTGACGGGTTGTGTCATGGGCCACACCAAAGTGCCGAATGTTTCTACAAATCAATAGTAGCACGAAAATGATATCAAGCCGTCCGGTTGGACGGCTTTTCTGTTTCAAAATATAAACTCCCTTGTAAAAGGGGGTGTATATGCCTACAAAGTTTTTGGGTATTAGTGTCAATGGCGGCGGTGCGCTCGGAATTGGACCGTTGGCTTTCATGTGTCGTCTTGAACAGGATCTAGGCAAGAAACTATCAGACGTATCTGTAGCATATGCAGGTACATCTACCGGTGCTATTATCGCCGCCGGCCTTGCCGATGGGTTGTCCGCACACGATATGTTTGACCTGTACAAGGCGAACCTGAAAAAAATCTTTGAGAAGTACCCGTGGTACAAACGTCTGAACCTGACATGTCCTACATACAATAACGCACACCTGAAGAAGATGCTGCAGGAAGTGTTTAAGGGAAAAATGTCAGATTTCAAGAAGCCTATCTTTATTCCAGCAACATGTACCAATGGTGCCAGCGTGGAAAAGGTCTGGGATCTCGGGGATAAGGATATCGACAAGTGGTTTGCAATTTTGTCGTCTACTGCTGCGCCGACATATTTCGATTGCGTATATAATGGCAAGGATTGCTACATTGACGGTGGCATGTGGAAAAACTGCCCGATCGACGTATTGAACGCCGGCTTGAAGAATTCCGAGTACCGTGATCGTCTGAAGATCTTGTCCTTTAATACTGGTCTGGATACGCCAAATGTCGAATCGGGGAACAAAACCTTGATTGGGTGGGGTAAGTATATCCTGTCTGACTGGGTGGCCCGTGCAGGCAAGAGTGGCGATTATGAGGTGATGGCGGACCTTGGCAAGGAAAATGTTGCTGTGGCGTCACCGAAGAATGATAAAAAGATTCCTATGGATGATACCAGTGATGAAACTATCGAATATGTATGTAATTTATGGAATACATACTATGACGAAAATAAGTCGAAATTCATTGATTTCATAAAAGCGTAGAACTATGAGAACCGTAGCAAAAATCATTGAAACAATCTTGTCGGTCCTGATTTTGATTATTTTGTCGCCGGTATTGCTGGCCTCAGTGTTAATCATGCTTGGGATCTTTACATTCGATGCATTGACAGATGACTAACCAATTCCCCCGGGTTTCCGGGGGAATTTCATATAAACTTTTTGCATGAATATTTTTGTTGATAATATATTGCCTAGCTTAGTGGACGATGAATTCCTTCTGGAGGCCATGTCCCGTGCTTACATGGTGGCGCACGGTCCTAATCGTGTCATCGCTGTGCATGAATATCGTGAGGTTCCTGAAGTTAAGGAAATTGCCCATGGAATCAAGCAAGGCGATGCTGGGAGTATGGAACAGGCTGCGTCTGAGATGGCACAATACGTGAATAGTACCGATGTGCTGGTCCCAATTCCTAATCATGGTGGCCGTGCGCTCACTACGTTAGAACTGGCAAATCGTATTGCATCAAAAACAGGATGCGCCGTATACGACATCCTGTCTGGGTTGCCCCGTGAAACATTGTATTCTATGAAAGCCGCCGGGAAGACTGTTTCCGCAGACATGATCAAGATGTCATTGTCTGGGAGCCGTCCTGCGTCAGGGAAGGTTATCCTCGTCGATAACGTCTATGCTACCGGGACGACGGCTACGGCTGCCTTGGAAGTAATTCCTGATGCCGACTTGCTAGTATATGCGGTCGACTCCAAGGCTGGCAATTCCGATATCTATGAAATGATGCGACCGTAGTGGTCGTATTCCTTAGTCTTTTCGAAATACTTGTTGAACATTGCCTCGTCATCAAGGGTTGATGATTCAAGGTATTCCGTGTCATCGTCCTTGTCGTTGACCTTGCCTACAGCGAATATGTCGCAGTACACATTCGATTCGAACAGTCCGACAACTGTAGATTCGGCCAGCTTGATTATGAAGCCATATTGCTGATAGGTGTCGTCCCCTTCGCCGTGCATAGTCAGCTTGCCGAACTGGACGGTTGGGTTTCCGATGTCGCCGACATGATAGTCAATCTTCTTTCGTGCGGTCTCGTATGCGCTCATTTTAAACCTTTGATTCTGAGTAAGTGACAACGACCTTGACCACGGACAGCCCGAGCTTGTATAGGTCATGGTATTCATCTGATCTGTTCTTCAGCTTCTCTATGTCATTTTGTGCATATTCGGCCATTGCGTATTGAGACGCACTGCGGGAATGTGTCACGATGACACGGTCCATTGGAAAACTATTGACATTCAGATAGGTGTCGTTGGCCGTCTTGATTACATAAAAGGTTTCTGTGTATGTTTCTGGTGTGATCATGTTTGATATCCTATTGCGTATTATCGGCCTATTTTTATACTAATCGGCGTTTCATCTGTACGTGATAACTCGACCATCTTGGACCCGACATCAACCTGCTTTAGGCAATGCTCAATTCCGTTGTGGACAACAAGCTTAAACATTGCATCAGGCTTGATTTCGAATTCGTCGAGGGTTTCTAGGTTTACCAGAAATACCTTGCGTCTACCGGAGGTTTCATCATAGAACCAATAACCTGAAAACTGAGGTAACTTGGTGCTGCCATCCTCGAACAGATATGACAAGTCGGTGGGGGTCTGCCCCGGTATCACCATATTGTCGATATTGACTGAACGGCGATAGCGTTTTGCTATGATGTCCAATGTCTTGCGTGTCAGTAGCGACTGTACGTTGAACTCCGGTATGTAGATGCATGCCGTGTCGGACAACGTGGTCGGACGGTAAATTTTTGCGGTATGTCCATCAAAATGGATCTGATAAGACCCGTCTTTTCCTGACGGGTTGGATGGAGTAATTGACGAGGATGTGAGCCCTCGATAAATTTCAGGATACGTTTCCTGAATGTATTCCATCATTTCACGATATGTTAATGTAGGTTTCATGACGTTAAAATTAGTTTTTATTTTCGCATCCGTCTACAGTGCTTGAAAAATGTGCATTATGTTTCTATATTCTGGCAAAAGCTAAGAGGTATAACTATGGCTATGTTGAATGAAGATGAAGAATATTGCATTAAGATCCAGTATCTTAATGATGAGGTGAACCGTCTGGCAAAGATCGAAAAGGGTGACTGGATTGACCTTTATGCTGCGGAAGAAGTCGTGCTGAAGGCAGGAGAATGGAAACTAGTCCATCTTGGCGTTGCAATGCAGCTCCCCGATGGGTTCGAAGCTCACTTGGCTCCACGTAGTTCTACGTTCAAGAACTGGGGTGTTCTTATGACCAACAGTGTCGGCGTCGTCGATAATTCCTACTGTGGACCGAATGACTGGTGGAAGATGCCTGTGTATGCAACTAAGGATATCACAATCGAAAAGCACTCCAAGATTGCACAGTTCCGCATCATGAAGAAGCAGCCGGCGGTTACCTTCGTCGAATGCTCACTGGCTGACAATGCTGACCGTGGTGGATTCGGTTCGACGGGTACCAAATAAACTCAGGTAGACATTTCCTGAGGTATCCATGGACCTTATTTCACAGTGCATTAATTATTTGGTTTCGGCAATGACTGGCGATACTGCATCGTTTGTGTGCAAGTGCGCCGGTACCGCCGGGTCGATCATGTT
Source organism: Fibrobacter sp. (assembly GCA_024399065.1). Taxonomy (NCBI): domain Bacteria; kingdom Pseudomonadati; phylum Fibrobacterota; class Fibrobacteria; order Fibrobacterales; family Fibrobacteraceae; genus Fibrobacter; species Fibrobacter sp. Next base: position 12,009 of record JAKSIB010000057.1, read on the forward strand.
CGCATTCTGCAACTTGCCGACAATCATGAAGATCATGAAGACGAAGTCCGTAAAAGATGTGTCCCTAATGTTCATTATCATGTCGTTGTTGGGTAACATATGTTGTGCTACATACGTATTTCAGGACAATTTAGCCAGAGGCGGGTGGCAGCTGCCTTTGTACTTGAATTACGGAATGGCGTTGACCCTGTGCATTATATTGCTTAGACTATGGTTCAAATATAAATGATGAGATAAAATATGAGCGAAAAAACTTTCAAGCCGCTGGATGTTGCTATGACGGCTGATACGGCTGATACGGCTGATACAGCACAGCCTGCCCGAGAGAATTGCAAGACGCCTAATGATGTCCCGGAGAATTTGTCATCAATCATGTCATCTTTCCAGAAGGCCATTGAATCATTCAACGGCGAAATTGATAAGGCATATAAGCCGGAAGTAGGCTATGATGAAAATTGCATGAGATATACCGGCGATGTAGATCGAACTAGCGTAGTTAGTGATCCCGGTGATGTACACTTTGATGAAGATGGCATCATGATTGATAAGCTGGATAAATATGAGGATATTGGCCCATATATCAAGCCGACACAAGACGCCGTTGAGGGCATCATCAAAGAAAACCCGATTGGAGACCAGACGCATGCAGTCGATGATTCCAAGCCGATCGATATCACTGCGATTGGTGTCAATGTAGATGACTTGCCCGGATCGTTTACAAACACTATGACGAAATGCATATACGCTAAGGAAACGAAGATCGACATGCTGATTATGCCAAAGAATCGTTTTGTAATGGAATTCGATTCTAATGCCGGGCATGTAATGCTTGATGTACGCCTTGATAAGCGTGACGCTGATTCGGACGGGGCCGCATTTTGTATCAACTATAATTCGGAAACAAATGACGATGATGTTGATGCAAATACCTACAAGATCAATGCTTGGTATGACCTCAAGTCGCTTGAGACACTCCCTAACGCTAGACGATTGTATAATACGGTTGTCAGGGCGCTTATAGGCGTATTAAAATGACGGAATCCCGGCGTTGCCGGGGTTTGTTATTTGGATATGT
>JAKSIB010000058.1 GCA_024399065.1 Fibrobacter sp.
GAGTTTATGCAGGTTTCTGTCAGCGCGAAGGGTTATAATTGTTCATCAGCACCATGGCCAGGGCCACGCAGAACATCACCACACTGCCAACTACAACTTGCTGTTTATGGTTATACTCGCGCTTGATATAGCTTGGATTTTCTTCGTTCAGTTCCTGCAGGCTCGGTCCCTGAGCAAGCTTTGCCGAGTCAACGCCTAAAGCAGCTGCAATTTCCTCATCCGTCATGTTCAAGGTATTCACATGCGCGGAGTCATAGCGGTCCAGCTTATCTACTGACGCTGATGAAACCGCCGGCGTCAGTACGACGCAGGCGATTGCAAAAGCGAGAATGCCGAGAGCTCGATTCCGTGTCATTGCGAGGAGCGAAGCGACGTGGCAATCTAACCGCGTTTATTCCTGAGCCAGCTTATCAAGGATTTCGTTCACCATACCCGGGTTGGCCTTACCGCCAGACTTGCGCATGGTCATACCAACGAGGAAGCCCTTCAGAGCAACCTTACCGGCCTTGAATTCTGCGAACTGGGCAGCGTTTGCAGCGCAGACTTCGCGAACGATGGCTTCGATAGCGCCAGTGTCTGCCACCTGTACAAGGCCCTTTTCCTTAACGATGTCTGCAGGATCCTTACCGGTTTCAAACATGTCGGCAAATACGGTCTTTGCAATCTTACCGTTGATGGTCTTGTCTTCGATCAGGTTCACCAGGGCGCAAAGCTGTTCCGGCTTGATCTTCAGGTCGGCGAGACCGCCTTCAAGATCCTTCATCTTGGCGAGAAGTTCGGTAATGACCCAGTTGGCCAGGACCTTACCGTTCTTGCAGTTCTTGGAAGCGGTGTCGAACCAGTCGCTGATGTCGCGGTCGTCGGTAAGCACCTGGGCATCGTATTCGGATACGCCGAGGTCGTTCATGAAGCGGGCGCGGCGGGCATCCGGCAGTTCCGGAAGGGTGCGGCGGATTTCTTCCACGAAGGCGGGATCGGTGACGAGGCGTACCATGTCCGGTTCCGGGAAGTACTTATAGTCGTGAGCGTCTTCCTTAGAGCGGATGACGATAGTCTTGTCGGCGTTGGGGTCGTAACGCTTGGTGCACTGTTCCACTTCCTTGCCAGCGTCCAGAGTAGCGGACTGCAGGTAGTATTCGGCGTTCAAGGCCTTTTCAAGGTTGGTGAAGCTGTTCAGGTTCTTGATTTCTGCACGAGTGCCGAAAGGTGCGTCTTCGGAAGCGCGGAGGGAAATGTTACCGTCGCAGCGCATGTTGCCGTTTTCCATGTTGGCGTTGGAGACGCGGGTATATTCCAGAGTCTGCTTGATCTTCTTGAGAACGAGAACGGCTTCTTCCGGGCTACGGATGTCCGGTTCCGTGACGATTTCGCAAAGCGGAGTACCGCAGCGGTTTGCATCGAAATGAGAGTCGGTGGGGCTCATGTCGTGAATGAGCTTACCGGCGTCTTCTTCCATATGGATACGGGTAATGCCCACGCGCTTCTTGGTGCCGTCGGCTTTGATGATTTCCAGCCAGCCATTCTTGCAGATGGGATGGTCATATACCGGAAGACCGCCAGTCTGGGTAATCTGATAACCCTTGGGAAGGTCCGGGTAGAAATAGTTCTTACGGGTCCACATGGCGTTCAGGTCGATTTCGCAGTTCAGAGCGAGACCGAGACGAATGGCGTATTCCACAGCCTTCTTGTTAGGAACAGGCATTGCACCAGGCATACCCAGGCAAACCGGGCAAACGTGCTTGTTGGGGCTGGTGTTCACTTCAATTTCGCAACCGCAGAACATCTTAGTCTTGGTAGCGAGCTGGCAATGGATTTCGAGACCAATAACGGTAGAGTAGTTAGGCATATTAACTCCAGTAAATTTTACGATTAAAAGATAGAAAAAAGACTGAACCCGCATAGGTTCAGCCTCACAAATTATCCATTAAAAAAGACTTGATTTATTAGTCGTTCATTAAGCAACGCACACTAAGTCCTGACGTTTTGAAATCAAAGCTATGACCCGCATGGGGCTCATCGTAGCCATAACGCCAAGCATAGGCATAATTATCATCTTTTTCCGATGCGGACCAGAGAAAAGCATAAGCACCTTTTTTCACATATCGAGCATCGGAACTACGATCACCACCGGGCAAGACGGTGAACCCAAAAGAGTCTTCCCCATTTCCATCATCATCCCAGCCACTGGTTGATTTCATGGTTTTTCCATTTTTGCCAATACCATTCGTATTTTCAAATAGTTCATACCAATCATCATCCGAAGGTAAGCGCCATCCGTCAGGGCATGCATTCATGGCCGCTGCCCAGTCATACAACAGTCCAAATTCTTCACAGTTGCCACTATAGTCATCATAGCACCAACTGTGTCTAGAAATCTTGTAGTTCATGTTCTGGGCCATCCAGGTCTGTTCGCCAATGGTTACAGTCTTATAGACCTGCTTGTCGCGAAGATCCTTAAGGGTGTTGGCCTCGGCGTCGTATTCCATACAAGGGCCACCATCCGGGCAACCATTATCAATGGCTCCAGCAGAAGTCCCCTTGTCGCCACAGGCACTCAGCGCCAATGTCATAAAGCCACACAAAGTTCCCAAAGCAAAACGTCTGTACAAATTCATAACATGCTCCATTTTTCCAAAATATAACATTAGACAAAGGATTATCTGCAAATGTCGCCATATAAAAAAAAGCCCCATTGCAGGGCCCATTTCAAAAGAGAAATTAAACTTCGTCCAGGGTTACTACGGGAATATCCGTAGCGCTTGCAAAGTTCGCATTTTCGGTTAGGATGCAATCGGCGCCGTTCACATAGGCTGTAGCCAGACGTTGCGCCTCGGATTCTGTCAACTTATGGTTCGTCTTGCTGGCTGCAGCAAAAAGTTCCGCAGCCTTCACAGCAATTTCGCCATTCATTTCGCAGAGCTTGACATTCTGGGAATTCTCAAAGAACTCGCGGTACTGACGGGCAAGTACGCCCTCCCCCGCCACGCAGGCTTTCTGGGAAAGTTCGAACAAGGTAACAGAAGAGGTCAACAAGGTTATGCTTTTCTCGTAGGCATAGTCCAACACTTCTGACACCACCGGATAAAAGTCTGGATGCATCTGAAGCAGACGCACTACAGCGCCAGTATCCAAGAACAAAATGCGGGACTGCTCAATAGCCTTGTTCATTACTCGTAAATTTCCATCTGGGCGATGTCATCGCGCATACCTGCACGGACCATCTTGAATCGTTCAGCCTTCGGATAGAAGTACCAGATCCACCATTCGCCGCTGATGTCAGTACGCTTGGTCTTGATGACGAAGGGCTTTTCACCCTTGAAGAAGTCGCGCTTGTGAGGAATGACGTGTTCGAAGGGACGGTAAGTGTGGATTTCGTCGCCAGCCTTACGTTCAATAAAGCCGTTGCCGCCCTTACTCCAGGTGATGGTCACCTTTCCGTTTTCATCCTTTTCTTCCTTGCAGGAATCAAAGCCGCTATCGCACCACTTGAAGCGCTTGTAGGTAAAGGCCTGTTCCGGGAAGTTGAAGGTTTCAACCTTACGGTTGTTGCCCTTGAAAGTCTTGTATTCGCCAGAGAGTGTGTAACGGTCGACGTTATATTCTTCGCAGCCGTTCTGGGCGATCTTCACCTGGCGATTGGAAATAGCGAGATCGATGGTGCAGCCCAGTTCAGTATAGGTCATGCGGCCAAAGCCGTTAGATTCGCGGTATTCCACGTTACTGGCTTCGAATTCTGCACGGCCGCCGAAGGGACCATTCTGAATAACGATGGTAAAGAGACGAGGATTGGTGGGAGACTTCTTGAGGGTAACACTACCGGTAGAAGAAGCATATTCACCACTGATATCGGCAGATGCCTGCTGGAAGCGGGCCAGGTCGGCGCGCTTAACCCACACATCACCGAACTTACACTGGATGGGAACGAAGCGGGGCGGTTCGGAAGGTTCCACGTATTCCCACTGGATGATACGGGTCTTCTTGACCTTCATCTTGGGCTTGCCCTTCTTGTCCTTGACCGGGCGACCCTTCTTATCCAGAACAGGGACCTTTTCCTTTTTAATGGTCACCTTCTTGACGGAATCCTGGGGAATGGGAAGTTCCTTAATCCAGTCGGTAAAAACCAGGGAACCAGCAACATTAGCTTCATCAACCTGGCCTTGAACTTTCTTGAAAACGGAAAGACTACTCTGGGCAAAAACAAAGTTTGCCATCAAAAAAAGCGCAACAATTAAAATTTTCTTCAAAACAAAACCTCTTTGGGGTGTAAAATTAGCTTTTTATATGAAAAATCATAGACAAATTGCTAAGTGAAAGTTTTTTTTACTAAACTTTGGTAGTGGAATTAGTGAAAGGAGTTCCGTTATGAAGAAAATGTTCCTCGCCTCTTGCATCCTGGCTGCTGCTGCATTTGCTCAGGAAGCTGCCCCCGCAGCACAGGCCGCCGCTCCGGCTGCCGAAGTCGCTGCTCCCGCTGCTGAAGCTGCCGCACCCGCCGCTGAAGCTGCCGCACCTGCTGCCGAAGCTGCTGCACCTGCCGCTGAAGCTGCTGCACCTGCTGCCGAAGCACCGGCTCCCGTTGCTGAAGCAGAAGCCGCTCCTGCCCCCGCAGCCGTAGAAGCTCCTGCTGCCGAAGCCGCTGCACCCGCCGCTGAAGCTGCCGCACCAGCAGAAGTCGCTGCCGCACCCGCAGCTGAAGCTACCGCACCGGCAACGGTCGTCGCTGCCGCACCGGCAAAGCCCGCCAAGGCCAAGAAGATGCGCAAGAAAAAGAAGATGATCGAAAATGCGGTCATGTCTGCAGGCAAGGTCAACTTCGATATCAATGCTGACTTTGAATTGGAAGCAGGCAAGGTATTCTGGGACTCCGAAAATGACGCATACAATGACAACTTCGAAACCTGGAGTGGCGAAGCCAACTTTGCAGTCCTCGCAGAAACCGACGACTTCAAGGGCAAGATCGGCGTGGCATTCTACCCGGGCGACCTCGCTCTCAATGCCGAAGACGAAGCAAACAAGGCTGCCAAGAAGAAGGCAATCCGCGAAGGCAAGACCGCTAACGACTACTTCTCTCTGGACGAAGTTTGGGCTCAGCAGGGCACCGAATACTTCACCTTCAAGGTGGGTCGTTGGGACAACACCGACAAGAGCGGCGACTACTTCGGTGGCTATGTTGACGGTTACAACGCCGGCTTCCTCTCTACCCAGGATCCGGAAAACCAGTTGCAGTTCGGCTTCACACCGACCGACAACATGGACGTCTACCTCTCCTTGATCAGCAAGTCCACCAACCTCAACAAGGGCGACCTCCGTGCAGCATTCAACTTCCACGGCCTCGAAAGCATCGCTCTCCTGAAGGTCCAGTTGGCTTATCGTAGCAACCTCTTCGACGCCATCTACGACTACGACGCAGACATCAAGCACAATATTTCCGCCAAGTTCAACCTCCCGATCAATAAGAACTTCGACATCTTCCTCGAAGCAGCAGCAATGGACATAACCGACGACCTCGTCACCCCCATTACCGCTGGCGTTGCCATCTACACTTCTGTCGTAGACCGCATCCTTGTTGAATTGGAAGCAGTACCTGATCGTTACAAGTACAAGGACTTCTACGGTGCTACCACCGATCCTAAGCACGTGAAGGACGTTCTCGGCGCTGTCTATCTTGAAAAGGCATTCACCAACCGCTTCAGCCTGTCTGCTGGTCTCCACAACTTCGGTTGCACTCGTGACCTCATGCTCTCCGGCAACCTCGTTGGTCGTATTAATTAACGCACTCGTCGTTCGTCAAGAAAACTACCTGCGTTCACTCGTGCTTACGTAAAGAACACAGCGCGTACTTGACAGACGTTTTGAGAGAAAAAGCTTCCGGTTCGTCCGGAAGCCTTTTTATTTGCACTGTTTTTAAAAAACAAAAAAGCCGAGCTCTGCGCCCGACTTTTTTCTCAATTTTTTGAATTCGCAAACCGAGATCTCGTAAATCGTAATTTGTAATTCGAAATTACGAAATCTCAGATTTCGTTAAATGCCCTTGCGGTCCAGGTCCATCATGAGGGACTGGAGGGAGTCTTCGACGCTAGTGCGGAAGTCGCCGGAACCGAGGCTGCAGCTGGCCACAACTTCGGAACCCTTGCAAATACGAATCACGGAAAAACCGTTTTCATTAGAAAAAGAAACACTAAGACCCTTGTTCAATGCCTTTTCCAGCAAATCACGCATAATAAACTCCTTTATTTATGCATTTAACATCAGTTACGCCCTTAAATTAGGCTTTTTCTTTATGAAAAACAAGTTTTTTTTCAGTTTTTTACGTTTATAACGGGGCTTTATAGGATATATTCTAGCCCATGTACGATTTTCACCTTCACCTGAGCCGCCTACCCCACCCTGCAGAGGTGGCAAACCTGCTAAAACAGGCCGGCACAAGCTACAACAATATAGCTTGCGAGCCCTGGGAATGGGAAAAATCCCTTGAAATGGGTGAAACTCGCGCTTTTGGCATACATCCCATGATCGCCACCAAGGTTTCCGAGGGCGAGTGGGGACGTCTCATTGAAATTTTAAAGCAGCATCCCAACGCACAAGTGGGCGAATGCGGCCTGGACAAGCGTTTTGACGATTATGAACCGGGGGGCGTGCAGGAACAGGTGTTCCGCAGGCAAGCGCAGCTTGCCAAGGAGCTGGGGCGTACGCTGCACATCCACTGCGTGGGCGATTACTTGAGAGTCGTGGAAATTCTCGAAGCCGTCGGGTTCGGCGGCGGAAACACTGCTGCAGGAACCGCGACGGGGACAGCAATTGAAACCGCAGCAAGTTCTGCGACGCAGGTTGTTTTCCATCGATTCGGCGGAGACATTTCTGCGGCCAAGGCAATTCTTAAAGACTTCGGCGACAGAGCCATCTTCTCCCTGCATGTAGATTCCTTCCGCAAGAAATCTACCGCGGCAGCAATTAAAGAAATTCCCCAGACGCGGGTAAGGTTCGAGACCGACGCCGACGAAAGCTTCGTGATGATCCCCGCAGGCACTTCCGCAGAAACAAAATCCACGGATTCTATTGCGGCAAGCACTGTCGCAAATCAAATCCAGAATCGCTTAATGCAAGTAGTAGCGCTCTACAACAGCGCTGTTTAAGCCGCGCATTTCCATACAGGCTTTTGCGCATTTTCGCGCATCCCTAACACGAAACTATTAGCTTTCACCGATGCCGGCCAGCAGCGGGTTCTTGGGCTGTATGGTTGCAGCCTGGACGCGTATAACGGAGAAAGCCCGGAATTCCTTGAGGGCCCGTGCGGCAAGTTCCACATTGTTGCCCTTGCCCAGCTCGATGACCACCTGCAACGGCGAGCCGCCCATGATGCGCATGGGGAACTGGGTCGCACCGTACATCTCGCTGATGATGCGGGGGTCGGGAGGCGGGAATTCCGCGAAGGTGGCGGCCAGCATTCCCTTGCGCTGCACAAGACCTTGAATACGGAGTCGCCCAGCCAGCAAACCGATTTCCGTTACCAGCAAAAGCATCTTGGCAGGCTCAGGCACAGGGCCGAAACGGTCCAGAAGTTCCTGCTGAATACTTTCAATTTCATCCGTATGTGAAACGCGTGCAATACGCTGGTACATAGAAATTCGGGTAAGACCATCTTCGATGTAGTCTTCCGGCAGGTAGGCATCCACACCAATTTCCACGCGAGTCTGGATGGGCTTTTCGCTGGGACCGCCGCGGAGCATTTCCACCGCTTCCTTCACCAAGCGCACATAGGTTTCAAAGCCCACTTCTGCAATAAAGCCGTGCTGTTCCTGACCCAGCAAGTTACCGGCACCGCGAATTTCCAAATCACGCATAGCCAGCTGGTAGCCGCTACCCAAATCCGTAAACTGTTCCAGAGCCTGCAAGCGCCTCATGGATTCCGCAGAAATCTCATGCTTGTTCGGTATCACTAGGAAAGCCTTTGCAAGCACGCTGCTACGGCCCACACGTCCACGCATCTGGTACAACTGACTGATACCAAAGTGGTGGGCATTCATAATGATGATTGTATTAGCATTAGGAACATCCAAGCCGGATTCGATAATGCTGGTACTGATCAAAATGTCGAACTTTCTGGAAATGAAGGATTCCATTGCATTTTCCAGGTCGCGGTCGTTCATCTGTCCGTGAGCCACACCGATGGTCGCATGAGGAACCATAGCCTCAATATCATCAGCCAAATGATAAATGCTCTGAACTCGGTCATTGACAATGAACACCTGACCACCGCGGGCAAGTTCATCCAGAATAGCGTTCTTCAAGACCTCATCATCACGCTTCATCAGCTTGGTTTCAACAGGCAAGCGGTTGATGGGCGGAGTATTGATGAGAGAAATATCGCGAACCCCCGTCATGCTCAAATGCAGAGAACGGGGAATCGGCGTTGCGCTCATGCTCAAGGTATCCACCGCAAGGCGCATCTCGCGAAGCTTTTCCTTCTGCTTCACGCCGAACTTCTGTTCTTCATCAATAATCAGAAGGCCAAGATCCTTGAACTGGTTCTTTTCAGAAAGCAGGGCGTGGGTACCAATCAGAATATCCACCTTCCCTTCTGAAACCTGCTTGAAGATTTCCTTCTTTTCCTTGGCAGTCTTATAGCGGTTCACAAGAGCCAGGTTCACGCCGAAGCCCGCAAAACGATCCATGAAGTTTTCGTAATGCTGCGCCGCCAAAATCGTTGTAGGCACCAGAAGCACCACCTGTTTACGGCTCACGACGCATTTGAAGGCAGCACGCATGGCCACCTCGGTCTTACCAAAACCCACGTCGCCGCAAATCAAGCGGTCCATGGGGCGACGGCTTTCCATATCCCGCTTAATATCCGCGGTAGCCTTCACCTGGTCAGGCGTGGGCTCGTATTCGAAAGCCTCTTCAAATTCCTTCTGCAGTTTCCCGTCGGGCGGGAAATCGAAACCCTCGATAAGTTCGCGCTTGGCGTACAGTTCCACCAGTTCGCGGGCAATCTGGATTACCTTCTGCTTGACACGCTTCTTCAGGTTTTCCCAAGTCTTGCTGCCCAGCTTATCCAGCTTGGGAGGAGTCTCGGAATTTTCCAGACGTTCAATCTTCTGGAGGTCCGCCACCGGGAACTTCAGCTTGTCGCCACCCTCGTATTCCAGAAGGGCGCAGTCCACCATGCCGCCGTTGACTTCAACACGGACAAGGCCCAGGTACTTACCCACACCGTGATCCTCATGAGCCACATAATCGCCGCGGTTCAAGGATTCGATCATCAGCGCGCCCGTTACGGAACCGGAAATCTTGCGCTTGCGTGCCTTGTTGGAATGGCGGTTGAAAATACGAGTTTCCGTCAGGAAGGCGATATTGTCTTCTTCAAGCCAGAAACCTTCGGAAAGATTGCCCTGGATGTATTCCTCGATGGGCAAGTCTTCAAAGACCTGCTTCAAGCGATTCAGGCCACCAGGCGTTGGCGCCACCACAAAGACCCGACCGCCAGCGGCGGCAAACTCCTCGATCTGCTTGGCCACCGCATCCGTACCGTTGGAGGAAAAATCCTGCACGCGGCAATGGAGTTCATGCCAGTTCCCGTCGTTTACGTTGACGCGGGTAACGTCCATGGAGGCGCGCCCCACGAAACTGCGGGACAAGTCCCCGATCTTGAACCAGATATCGCTAGGCGGAACCGCGTCCGCCTCCACCTGGCGCAATTCGTGGAAAACAGATTCGTAATTCAGGTAGTACTTGGAAGCAGTTTCCGAAAGCAGGGAAAGTTCCTCGAAAACAAGGGCAGCCTTGGGCAAGTAATCCAACAGGCTCTTCTCAAGCTTTTCAAAACGGCTACGTTGCCACCAAAGTCCGGCCGCATCGCCACCGCGCAAGGCAACTTCCTTCTCGGGAACCACAAATTCACCCATGGGGAACAGCTGAACGCTATTCATCTGCTCCACAGAACGCTGGGTAAAGATGTCAAAAGATCTTATGGATTCAATTTCATCACCAAAGAATTCAATACGAATGGGATGGGGATATAGCAGGCAGTTTACGTCCACAATGCAGCCGCGAATGGAGAATTCACCCACCCCGCTCACCACAGGCTGTTCCACGAAACCATGGTCCAGGAACCAAGGGCGTAAAGTACTAGGTTCAAAAACGTCCCCCACCTTCAAATTCCTGGAACCACGGGCAACAAATCCCGGCGCAGGAAGGCGCGCCATCAGAGCATCCAAAGGGCACACGGTTATAAAGGGGGACTCATTCTTTTCTAGGTCCCGGAAAAACTTCAAACGTTCTTCCAGAACACCCTCAAAAGGCACCTTCTTTTCGTAAGGCTTCAAACCGATGGACGGGAAGAAACGGACAAAAGTCTCCCCCACCATACTTTCCAAATTTTCAACCCAGGTTTCTGCACTGCGGTAATCCTTGGCCACCACCAAAATGTGGCTTGGATTTTTCAGAAACCTTGCAGCCACCATCATGGAAGCCAGCGGGACAGAAGCCCCATTCACATGGATGGCTTCACCCTGAACCTTCTGGAACAGGGCGAGCGTAGGCGAATTTGCAAAGGTTAAAAATTCGGACAAAGAATCCATGGGGCCAAAAATAAAAAAATCCCGCTCAACGAGCGGGACTTAGTCAAACACAGTCTCTTATATTAGAGGAGGTAGGTTGCCTGGAACTGGACAGTCCAAGGATGACCTTCACCAACGACATGCTTGTGACCGGCGTCGTCAATAGCGAAATCGAACTTGGTGCTGTTCAGGTCAAAGCCGAAGCGGAGACCAACGTCAACCCAACGACCTTCGGAACGGACAGTACCACCGGCACCGAGAATGAAGGAGAAGTTGATGGGGCTCGGTTCCCAGTCACCAATATCATAGGAGCCGCGGTCATAGACATCGCCATTAGAATAATAGGTCACGTAATCATCGGAATAGAAGCTAGCCATATTCACACCAAGCTTGAAACCACTTTCAAAGAAGATGAAAGGTACAGGCTGGAAACGGCCCAGAAGGGGAATTTCAAGCAACAGCTGGGTAAAGCTGTCTTCGAATTCGGTTCTGCCACCAGCGAAATACTTGGTAGTTTCGTAAGTCTTGGCGAAGTTTCGAATGGAGAAGTTCACTTCCGGTGCGACGTAAATCATGGGCATGATCTGAACATGCAGGGCACCACCCATATCTACGTTAATCTGGCCAAGGCCATCAGCATCACCGATACCGATAGCGAGACGACCACCAATGCGGATCGGGCTATCCGGTGAAAGAATGGAATGACCGTGGTGCGGTTCCGGACGCGGACGAGGAGGCGGAGGAGGAGGGTCGTTATGGGGACGACGATGAACGCCTTCAACAGACTGGGGTTCAAAAGAGGACAAAGATGCGCCGAACTGAGCAAAAGACGGAACAGCGAGGCCACAAGCCAAAGCCATTACGGTAATGAATTTCTTCATGATTTTCTCCTTATTGGTTACACGATCAAAGGTAACTATGTTGTTTTTTAATGTCAACCAATTAGATGACAGGAGAATCAAAAAAGTTGCAAAAACGAAACAAAAAGTTTCACTTTTTTATTCTTCGATGCAACGAACGAAGAATTCCTTGCGGTGTTCGCTACCACCGTTACGGAAGCAGCCGAACAGTTCGCCTTGGGGAACATAGGCTCCATTTGCGGCGCTGAAACGCATAAATGGAATATCCTCTTCCATGCCTTCGGCCTTGAAGGGCTTGACCCAGAAGGCTGTTTCGCCCGGCTTTTCGGCATCCTTGGAGTGATACTTTGCATACAAGGTGTCGATAAGACCTTCGAAGGGATCGCCATCGCAGCCCGCGTCAAAGCAGCTGCAGAGGCCATCCAGATTGTAGAAGTTCATACCGAAGCTGTTGGAGGACTTGTCCGTTACAAACAGGTCGCTGTAGCTCTGGACAGCCTCGGAGGAATGGTTACGAATAAACTTGTTGAACTCCAGGAACTCGTCCTTGGTGGGCAGGCGGTAACCCAGGGGGCAAAGGCCGTCGTCCACGGAGGATTCAGAATAAATTCTACCCTTCTCGGAGCAGCGGGAACCCTTCACCTTTTCAAAGCAGTTGCTGCCTTCGTCGGCATAAGCAAGATTCTGGGCAAGCCAGTTCTTCTGGCCAACCTTCAAGGTCTTGTACTCCTGGCCATCGCGGGCATCCACCACCGTTCCCCATTCGGGAACATAGCCGCTCTTCACAGGGCTCTGGGCATAGCCTTCCAGGGAGATTTCAGAAATTACCAGGTCGTTCCACTTCTTGCCCGGGTAGATGGATTCGATCTGGATGATCAGGATCTTCACATCACGGAGGGCCGGCGAGAAAAGGACTTCTTCGGAATAGTCCAAAGGCTGGCAGATATCGTTACAGGCCGTAGACTGGTACTGGTCAACGATTTCGGAATATTCGGTGCTCTTCAAGAAGTTCTTGCAGCCCTCGGCGTCGAACTCGCCAAAGCAGTATTCCCAGGGAAGATCCTTCAAGGTAACAGTCTTCACCAGGTTCTTCTTGTTGTTCACGTAAATCTTGATGGTCTTTGCACGGCTGTTGCTTTCGTACAGGTGCTGATTCTTGCGGTAACCGTTCAGAATGTGGAGGGCGCTGATTTCGTGGGCGTCCACCTTCAGTTCAACAAAGATGGACTGCATCTGGAAGGGGGCTGCCCAGACGGTGCTGGCGGAATTGTCAATGAGATTACGGGTGCTGTAATTTACTTCACCCAGTTTCGGCATGGTAGCGGAGGCTCTAGTGGCCTTGACCGGTACAACGTCGGCCAATGCGGAAAAAGACAGTACTAAAATTAGTGCTAAGATCCTTATCATTCTATACCCGCCGCCGAATATAGTTTTTTGAACAAATTCTTTAAATACTAGGGGGATGTTAAAAAAATTAAGTGTTGTTTTAATCACACTGTACTACGATGTAAACGCTTTTTTTCTATCTTTCGCCCCGTATGAAGAATGTAGATACTATTGCCGTTCTCGATTTTGGTGGTCAGTACGCCCACCTCATCGCAAACCGTGTCCGCCGCCTCGGCGTTTTCACCGAAATTCATTCCCCCAACT
>JAKSIB010000059.1 GCA_024399065.1 Fibrobacter sp.
CTCGAAGAAATGGCATCCAAGGGATTCAAGTACATCTACGCAGCACTGCGCGCAGGTACTACCGGTTCCCAGACCGTCATCGACCAGGCAACTCTCGACTTCCTGGACACCGTGGGCAAGGGCGGTGCCAAGGTTCTTGGCGGTTTCGGTATTCGTACCGGCGAACAGTCCAAGGTTCTCTGCAAGCACGTGCACGCAGTGGTGGCAGGTTCCGTGTTCGTGAACATCATGCTTGAAGACCCGAAGAACATCGCAGGCGTTGAAGCCAAGGCCCGCGAACTTTCTGGCCTTTAATCAAGCGAAATGTCATTGCGAGGAGCCCACGCGACGTGGCAATCCAAGCAAATATTAAAAAGTCCAGCGGAAACCCCGTTGGACTTTTTGATTTTCTAAATTTGCACGCGTAAAAACAAAAGAGTCTAGTATGAAATTCAATCAGCAATACAAGCAGTTTCAAGATCAGTTCGCCGGCATGTCTCCCGAAATGAAGGAGCAAATGATGAAGATGGCGAAAGAGCAAGCCAAAATTCGCGTTACCGGATTTTTCAAGAAGTGGTTTGCTTTACCGGTGCTCACCATTGTTGCTGTCGCCATGGGTGCCGCAATCGGTGCATTAATGGCATTTTTCGGCCAGGTGTTGCTTGCTGTCGGCGGGCTTCGCGATGCAAATCCGATTTACTTCATTCCCGCATTGGCTCTGGCTGGTGCAGGAATCATCCTCCTTTACAAGAAATTGGGTAAGGGCGCTGAACGAGGCATGGGCTTGGTTTTCGCCGTGGGTCAGGGTAAGGAAAACAACATTCCTCTCCGCTTGATTCCCTTGGTTGCGGTAACAACTTGGGCAACCCATTTGTTCGGTGGTAGCGCCGGTCGTGAAGGTGTTGCCGTACAGATTGGTGCAACTTTGGGCCACAACATCAGCAAGAAACTTCCTTTCGAAAACGCCGGCCACATTATGTTGGTGGCTGGTATGGCCGCAGGCTTCAGCGGACTTTTCCAGATTCCTATGGCAGCAACCGCATTCGCTTTGGAAGTTTTGATTGTGGGTCACATGGATCTCGCAGCACTTTTGCCCGCAGCGGCAGCAGCATTTACCGCCTGCAAGGTTTCCAACATGCTGGGCCTTGAAAAGTTCAGCGTTGACCTGAATGGTTTGCTCTGCACCGACGACGGCACAACAGTCACAGGCCTTTTCTTGAACAATGGCGCACTGGACATTAACTTTGTGGTGAAACTCGCCCTGATCGGTGTTCTCTTCGGCATCATCGGAGGTGGTTTCGCAAAGCTTTTGAGTCTGGCCAAAACATTCTTTGCCAAGAAGTTTCCCGACCCCATCAAGCGTATCGCCATCATGGGCGTTTCGCTTTCTGCCTTGTTTCTGCTGCTGTGGCAGGGACGTTACTCCGGCCTGGGCACCAACTTGATCGACATGAGCTTTGTTGGCGCAAACGGTTTTGCCACTGACATTGCCAGTTACGATTGGCTTTTGAAATTGGTCCTGACCATTCTTACTTTGGCCGCAGGATTCCAAGGCGGCGAAGTCACTCCGTTGTTCAGCATTGGCGCAAGCCTTGGTGCTGTTTCCGCAGTGATGTTCGGTTTGCCTTTCCCGCTGGCAGCAGCACTTGGTTACGCAGCAGTTTTCGGCAGCGCCACCAACACTTTGTGGGCACCCATTTTGATTGGTTGCGAAGTCTTCGGTTTTGACTGTTTGCCAGCATTCTTTGTGGTTTGCATTGCTGCTTATGTTTGCAACGGCGGACAATCTATTTACAGCCAAAAGAAGTTGAAACTGAAGTTCTAGGAGATCCCGGATCAAGTCCGGGATGACAAAATCAAGTGAACGGCGTTTATATTGAAATCACGGATGTTTGCAATTTGCATTGCAGTTTCTGCCCTTGCGGAGATCCCGGCCCAAAGGCCGGGATGACAACAAGGGTTGCCGCTCCGCGTACTTTCATGCCGTCGGAACTTTTTGAACGTTGCCTAAACGAAGCAGCAACTGTTACAGAACAGGTGTACTTCCATGTTCTTGGGGAGCCAACACTTCATCCTGGCTTTGGAATTTACCTAAAGAAATTGGAGCAAGTTTCTTCCGCACGCAACGATGGAAAAAGTTTATCCCTGACTCTGACTACAAACGGCACCACCATTGAACGCACAGGCAAAACGATTCTCGCCTCCCCCGCTGTTCGCCAAGTGAATTTTTCCACCCACGCTTATGCAGAATTGCCTTTGGATGAAGCCGCGGAAAACCTGCAGAACGTGCTGGATTTTTGTCGCATCGCCGCAGGGTCGCGCCCCGACTTGTACATCAATTTGCGTTTGTGGAATGTTGGGGATGAATGTTCTAACGCGTGGAACAACTACATGCTGGAGCAGGTCAATAATGCCTTCGGCCGAGTTGACTGCGCCAACGAGATTCGCGCAGATTCATCAAACAAGAACCGCGCGCCAATCACCTTGGAACATTTCTGCAGCCGTCACAAAAGTTTCCTTGTGGAAGGCCGCATCTACATCCATCAGGATTCCCGCTTCGAGTGGCCGGAACAGGTTTCAGGTTCCAGGCTCGAGGCTCGAGAAGTTTTAAAAAAACAGAGCTTCATTTTTCCGCGAGGAACTTGTCGTGCCTTAGACACCCATGTCGCCATTCTTCACGACGGTCGCGTAGTTGCCTGCTGCCTGGATCATAGCGGGCAAATTACCTTAGGCCATATCCAGGAAAATTCCTTGACAGAAATTCTTTCCTCCCCCATGGCTACAAATATCCGCGAAGGCTTCGCCAATCACGAGCTTCGCCACCCCTTCTGCCAAAGCTGCAAGTTCTGCAAACGATTTAAATAAAACATCAAGGGGCGCACTTCACCTCGTAAACCTTGAAAGCCATCCCAATTTTTTCTACATTGCTCCTTGCTTGATAAAGTAGACAGTTCGAAAACCTCCTGTCTCAAAACAAAACTAGGAGCTAAAATGACCGAGAAATGCGGCCGCACCGACGCAGAACTTGAAGGCGTCACCTTACTTGGCAATCAGAACACCAAGTACAAATACGATTACGATCCCGAAGTATTGGAACGATTCCCCAACAAGCATCCGGACAATGACTACATGGTCATGCTGAACTGCCCGGAATTTACATCCCTCTGCCCGAAAACCGGTCAGCCGGACTTTGCCGAAATCCGCATCAACTACGTGCCGGACCAGTACATTGTGGAATCCAAGTCCTTGAAGCTGTATCTCTTCAGCTTCCGTAATCACGGTGACTTCCACGAAGACTGCGCCAACATCATCATGAAGGATTTGGTAAAGCTTCTGGATCCCAAGTACATCGAAGTGGAAGGCATTTTCACCCCCCGCGGTGGAATTTCCATCTACCCCTTCGCCAACTACGGCAAGCCGGGTACCGTGTACGAACAGAAGGCTATCGACCGCTTATTCGCAAGCGTTGATCGCAGAAACTCCTGGAAATAAAACTTTGTTCCCGGCCCTTCAAACCTGGAGCCTTAAAATGAAAAAGACTGCTGAGAACCTTATCCTTCTCAACATCATTTTTACCGTGGGCCTCGTGATTTCCAATGTGGTCACCGCAAAATTGATGTACACCGGAATTAGCCTCTTCGGCAATCCCGTCACATTGCCGGGCGCAGGCGTTTGCTACGCCTTCACCTTCCTCGCCACCGACGTCATCGGAGAAGTCTGGGGCAAGAAAGAAGCCAACACCGCCGTCATCTTCGGCCTTGTCGGCCAGGTATTCGCCACCTTCCTGATTTTGTTCACGCAGCACTTGCCCGCAGCCGACGCCGGCATGCAGGAAACCTACGTGAAGCTCCTGGGCCAAAACTGGGTATTCGTGGTTGCAAGCCTCGCCGGGTACCTCATCGCCCAGAAGTGGGACATCTGGATTTTCCACAAGATCCGCAGCCGCTATATCGCAAAGCACGGCGACACAAAGCACCGCTGGATTTGGAACAACGCCTCCACCATGACAAGCCAGATCTGGGACACCATCGTGTTCATTGGCATCGCCTTCGGCTTTGGCTTCGGTTGGCTGTTCCAGGCAGAAATGCGCCCCGTACTCCTTTCCATGATGGTGGGCCAGTACGTGTTCAAGATGATGCTTGCCGCTTTGGACACCCCTATTTTCTACCTGCTTACACGTAAGCTGAAAAACGAAGAAATCGATCTGAGCGCTTTAGAGCCTCAGCAAAACTAATTCCTCCTAACCCCCAAAATGGGAGTGTCGGCGAAAGTCGGCACTCCTTCTTTTTTTATTTTTGAACTATGCAGTTCTACACCACCATCCAGGATTTTGCAGGCGTCTATGGCGAGCAGCCGTTCATGCAGGCACTCCGCGCCAACGATAATGTGCGATGGATGGACTGTACCCAAATTAGCGGAACAGACTGCTACTGCGATGACGATGCCCAGGCAGAACTGCGTAAGTTCATGACTGAAGTTTGCAACACAGGAAATCAGCCGGGCGTTCACTTTTTTGATAACGGAAATTACCATTACAACAGCAAGCTTTGGACAGACTACGTTCAGGAACCTTTTGACTTGGTGATTTTTGACCATCATCCGGATATGCAACCTCCCAGATTCGAGGGAATTCTCAGCTGCGGCGGATGGGTCAAGGAAGTTCTGGACCATAATCCTAATGTGCGAAATGTGGTGATTATCGGTGTGGCAAACCACCTGGTGGAAGAAATCAAGAACGAACCTTCTACGGAATTTGAAAAATACGCGGACAGGGTTGTCTTTGTAACAGAAAGTGGTCAAGTTCTTGGATCGCCACGGTGCGACGCACCTCGCGATGACATCGCAAAAGCAGCAATCCAAGCGCTTAGCACCTTACATTCCGAAAGTGTTTATATCAGCATCGACAAGGACGCCCTCGCTCTTTCTGAAGTGGTGACCAACTGGGATCAAGGCTCCTTGACCTTTGCGCAACTAGACGAAATTCTGCGAGAGCTTTTTGCAAACCATAAAATTCTTGGCGTAGATGTTTGCGGCGAACGAGCCACCAATCAAGATTACGCCGATGGCATGGACGAAGGCTCCGCCGACGTTCTGAACAACGCGTTTAACGAAAAACTTTTTAACCTGCTGAGGTCATTGTAAATGAGTTTTAAATCATTTGGCAAAGCCAACAATAAGCCACAGCAGGGGGCAAACAAGTTTGTAGGCAAGGCACACGGCGTCGCCCGCGTCATTAGCAAGCGTGGCTACTGCAGCCGCAGCAAGGCGGAAATGTTGGTGCGAGAAGGTCGCGTCACCCTCAACGGCCGCATCGTGCGAGACCCGGAAACTCCCGCCCGCGAAAACGACGAAATCATCATCAACGGCAAGCGCATCGAAGCAAACGAAAAAGTCTACTTCATGATGAACAAGCCCCGCGGTGTGGTAACTACTGCAAGCGATGAAAAAGGCCGCGCCACCGTCACCGAACTTTTCAAGGAACAATACAGCAAGCTTTTCCCGGGCAAGGAAGCGCCCCACATTTCACCGGTAGGCCGATTGGACGCAGCCAGCGAAGGGTTGCTGCTTTTCAGTAATGATACCGAATGGGCTAACAGGATTTTGGAACCGAAGGCCGGCTCTGCTCAGGTTAACTCAACTTCGATTGCCACGCCTGCGGCTCGCAATGACAAGCAATCGCAACCTGAACACAAGAAGATTTACCGCGTCCAGGTGAAAGGTAAGCCCACAGCCGACGAACTTCATCAAATGGAAGTGGGCGTTACCGTGCCGCCTCGCGTGTTTGGCGAACCGGAAGAATTCATGCATGCCGCATCCGTCACCCTCCACGCCGAAGGCGAAAAGAACTGCTGGCTGGAATTCACTTTGACAGAAGGCAAGAACCGTGAAATCCGCAGAATGCTTGCATTCCTGGGCTACGAAGTCTTGCGCCTCGTCCGCATTCAAATTGACGACTTTACTCTGGGCGACTTAAAACCCGGCGAAATCAAGAAAATTCAGCCCTAGATTCCTCAATTCGCTTCGCTCCCTCGGAATGACAACTGAACGTTATTCGAAATGAGTCGCGCTTACAGAATATCTCTGTTCAAAAGTTCGCCGTGATCCAAAGTCAAACGGCGGAAAGGACTGTTCAAATAGAAGTCCGGGTTATGGGTAGCCATCAGCACGGTAGTACCGCGGGCATTGATTTCCTTGAAGATACGGAAAACTTCTTCAGCGTTTTTCGGGTCAAGGTTACCGGTAGGTTCGTCAGCCAGCAGCAGGTACGGATTATGCACCATGGCGCGGGCAATGGCAACACGCTGCTGTTCACCACCAGAAAGGGTATAAGGCATAGCAAAACGCTTCTGGCTAATTCCCACAAGAGCCAGCGCGTCAAACACGGCGGCGTTAATCTTGTTGCTGGGAGTGCCCACAATGCGAAGAGCAAGGGCCACATTTTCGAAAACGTTACGGTCCGGGAGAAGCTTAAAATCCTGGAAGATAATGCCCATCTTGCGACGGAGAGCCTGGATATTCTTATCCGGGGTGTTCTTGCTGTCGTAAAGGCAATCGCCGGTGAACTTCACCATAACCTGGCCGCCGCGCTCTTCATCAGGGCGTTCGTCCATATAAATTAACTTCAACAGAGTAGACTTACCTGCACCGGAATGACCTGTCAAGAACACAAACTCGCCCTTGCGAATTCGGAAGGACACATTGGAAAGTGCTTTCCAATTGTCTTCATAGGACTTGGTCACATGGTTAAAGTGAATCACGGTGCGGAACCCTGGTGAACTATTATTCGGTCAAGCGAATATCGATGTGGACTTCCTTACGCCACTTCTTGATCAGTTCTGTAAGTTTCTTGTTTTCAAGGTGGCTTGCTGTCAGCTGTTCAATCTTGCCGTAGTCTTCTTCAAGAGTCAAGTCGCGCATCTGGCGGGCATCATCCAAACGGAAGATATGGTAGGCACCATCGATCAAGACCGGTTCGGAAACTTCGCCCACGTTCAAGTCGGCAACAGGATCAACGTATGCCGGTTCCATTTCATTCTTCTGGAACCAACCGAGACGACCACCGGCAAAGTTACTGGATTTGTCTTCACTGAACTTTCTAGCGGCATCAGCAAATTCTTCAGAAGTCTTGACTGCATTGTGCAAAGAATCAGCACGTGCAATAACTGCAGCAGAGTCCTTTGCAGTAGGAACCGTGCGGAGCAAAATCTGTGCGGAACGAACACCATCTTCCTTACGGCCAAGCACGCGAGGAATGTGCCAGCCCAGATTAGTCTTTACCGGAGCGGAGGAATACTGGCCATTCTTCAAGCCGTCCAACGCACGTTCAAAAGTCGGATCCAACTGGCCGCGCTTAAAGTAGCCCAAGTCACCACCCTTTTCTGCAGAGCTGTCCTGAGAATACTTCTGTGCAAGAAGTTCAAAACTCATGCCCAAGTTCAAAGTGTCAATAAGAGCTTCGGCCACCTGACGGACGGAGTCAATCACCATGGAGTCCGGGGTAATGGGCAACTGGATGTGGCTCAGCAAAACGCAGTTGTACTGCGGCGGAATAGAATCCTTGTATTCGTTATAGAAGTTATCCACCTGCTTCTTGGTGGGGTTGATCATGCCAACATGACGCTGACGAACACGGGTCACTTCGATATGGCCACGAATCTGCTTGGAAAGCTGGTCGCGGTACTGGGCCATGCTCATGCCAAGCTGCGCGCGAATTGCCTTTTCCAAGGTAGCCAGGTTAGTATTCTGACTTGCGGCCAACTGCTGCAAATGGGCGTCCACACGCTGTTCCACTTCGGCGTCGCTCACCACGATGGAATCGCGGTCGATACGGCTTAACAAGACCTTTTCTTCAATGAGTTGGTCCAGCACGTATTCCTTCTGCTGCTGTTCGGACATTGCAGCGCCTTCAGGAGTTTCCTGGAAGTGGTAAAGGTTGTTCAAGAATTCGGAACGCATAATGGGCTTGCCATCAACCACGGCAGCCACACCTTCCATCAGGACAGGTTCTGCCATCACGGCGGAAGCCATTACAAACATCAACAAAGAAATACGGCTAAGGAACTTCATTATTTATCCTTTTCGCTAAAAACATTGACCTTGGAGAAAATGGGGCGAGCGTTCTTCCATTCCTTCTTCAATCGGTCCATCACAACCTTTTGGTGTTCCACCCAGGCACGGGAAGCCACATCTTCGGCAACTTCGGCGTAAGGCAGAACGTCGGCAGAATCCAAACGAGAAACAACCACAGCAATCTTCAGTGCGTTACCGCAAACCTTCATGGGGGTAATCTTGCCCACGGTAGCCTCGGTAATGGACGGAAGAATACAAGTATCCGGGGAAACGGTTACGGAATCAAATGTTTCAATCTTCTTGATCAAATAATGAGGATTAGGCATGGAATCATAGACCTGATCCTTGTGGCCACGGTAATAGGTGCTACCATTGCCCCATTCCTTAAAGTAGAGGATAGCGCCGGAGGCCATGGTCTTTCCGCGGAGGAACAACTCAGAATGGCTGGTGTAATAGTCCAGGCGTTCGGCATCGCCAACCATCATGGTGTCAGCGAAGCTCTGCAGGAAATGATCTACAACCATCTTACGGACAGTCTGCTGGATTTGACTCTGCAACAAAGTATCATCCATGACGCCGCTCTTCTGGGCTTCCTGGAAAATGGTTTCCTCATTAATCCAATGGTCCAGGAAAGTCAGCTTGGTACGATCGTCCCAATTGTCCCATTCCGGAGCCATTGCGCGGATATCAGATTCGTAAAGTTTGGTTTCACCAACAGAAACAACCACCTGGCCTTCCTTACTGAAAGGCATATCACAGGCAGCCAAAGCCACGAGGCACAAAATACTGAAAATGCGAGAAATAAAACTCATCGCCCACAATTTAGAAAATTACGATGGAACAGCCCAATAAAAGGGTGCTATAAAGCCAAGATTATAGTCGGCCAAAACAGCCTTTCAGCTTGGCCAGAGCATCTACTTCCACCACTTCTTCGGAATCATCGCCTTTGCGCTTGAATTTGATGATTTCGAAGTCTTCCAGCATAGCCTTTGCCTGCAGGTAAAGTTCCGGATATTCGGAGTCGTCAGCGGAAAGTTTATCAATGCTGGATAGAAGGTCGCGAGCGGCCTTCAATTCGTGATCCTTCATGAATCGGGCCTTCAGGAATGGCCTGAAGGATTCACGGAGGGAGCGAGCGTCCAGCGAAACTTGGGAGGAGCCGCCCTTGGAGCCCGCGGCGGATCCTGAGGCGGAATCGTCGCCAAAGTCCAGATTTTCCACCTTGACGTTGAGGATTTTTGCGGCGGCGGCGATTCTTTCGTACAAAGTAGCGCACTTAGAATCTTCGCTGTAAACTGCGGCAAGTTTCTGGACAATGAAATCGCGGGCGGCGGCAGCATGTTCCTTGCCCTGACGCATGGAGACGCTAAAGTCCTTCAGTACAGTCCAGCTCTTTACAAAAGCTTCTGCACCCAGCAGGCCCATTTCATAAGTGGCTCGCACCAGAGAAAGACGGATTTCTTCATCTTCGCTGCGGGTAGTGGCAGCCAAGTTGCGGAAGTCGGAAATCTTTTTACCGCGGGAGAATTCAAGCCCGGAAAAGCGGGTGCAGCGATTAGCATCCAGATTATCAACGTTCAAGGACTTGGCCACCCAGATTTTCATGGCAGTCTTGTAGCCATCGGCATACAGGCCACCCGTTTCCAGCATGTTCAAGCGGTCAGCAACAAGGGAGGCATCAGGTTCGAGGTGCGAGTCTCCAGAATGACCATGGGAATCACGTTCCAAACGCTTGCGGAAGTTCTGCCAGAACAGGGATTCTCCCTGGGACATCAAGGCAGATTCGCCAAGACGCCAACCAAAGCGGAATCCATCCAGCGGAAAGTCGATACCGAAAGTTACCACCACCTGGCGCACCGCCAGGAACAAGCGGAAACTACCCCACTCCGGAGAAAGTTCCAAGGGGAATTTTTCTGCGACACCAGGCTTGAATACGCTTAGATGTAAGCGCAAGTGATTTTCCCTTTCGGGAGTCACCGTAGGAATGTCACAATCCAGTTGCTTGATTTCAGACAAGGCTTCGTACAAGCAAAGGAGCGGAGCCTTGTGGGGATTATTCAAAAGCTTATCGCAGAAGGCGTCATCAATTTGCGTGCGGCGGCCTTCCAAATACTTCTTGGCCGCCTTGGGCATTTCTCGCACAATGGATTCAATCATCCATTCACGCCACTGGTGGATGGAAAGGGCCAATGTTGCGGGAGACGTTTCTGTGAGCAAATCGAAGGGGAACCTTAAGGTAATACCATCGCAACTCTTGGTGGCATCAAAGACCATTTCACCAGTGACCACACGTTCCTTGCCGCGGGTCAGTTCCATAATACGGAACTGTTCTACGGAACCACCAAGTTCCGCTTCAGGCTTATCCGTTTGCTTTTTTCCACGCTGATCACGAGAGCCATTCGTTCGGGACTCAAAGAAATCACCAAGTTTTGCGAAGCCTCTCTCGTCTCTCGTCTGTAGGGCAACGCCCGTACTCTCGTCTAATTGATCCAGCCAGAACTTTTCATCAAATTTCAGCCACTGGTCGCCCTTTTCCGCCAGATAATTTCTGAGGGTTCGGATGGAATTGACCTTCGGGGCAATTCGCACGTAGTAATCCACCAAGGCGTCTTCGCTGGGAGCGAGACCGAATTGACGCTTGCGGGCTTCCAACGCATGCAGGTTTTCCACCACACGTTCGTTATGGGTCATGAAGGGGAACGGCCTTGCCATCTCCCCCACCACAACGGCTTCGCGCCAGAAGATTTCTGCACACTCTTCTGGATTGATGCGGGCATAGTCCACACGGTTACCGCGACTAATCACAAGACCGCGGAAACTGACTTCCTCAACCGCTTCAACAAAGCCTCGTTCCTTGTTCCACGTAGGAGCAAACCAGCGGCGGGTGCAGAAAGGTTCTGCCACTTGCAAAATCCATTCCGGCTTGATTTCCGTACCCTTGGTCAAGAAGATTCTACTAGTCTCACGGACTTCAGCACTAAAGAGCCATTCCACGCTCTTGCCATAAAGATCGCTTCCCGGGAACACATGAGTTTCACGGCCGCTTACCAGTCGATAACAACCGTTTTCAATATCGCGGCGGGCAATGCCTCCCAGGAATCCGGAGAGCAAGGCGATATGCAGATTATCTGCATGGAAGCTCTTCAAATCGCAAACGCGGTTTTCAAACTTGGCATCAAGAATTCTGCCGAACTGCTCGTACAAATCAATCCATTCGCGACAACGCAGGAAATGGAAGGAATTCTTGTCGCAGAACTTGCGAAGCTTATTCCAGGATTTTCCATCCCATTCTTCGCAGAAGGCGTTCCACATGCAGACATAAGTCAGGAAGTCGCTCTTATGGCCTGCGAACTTACGGTGCAAACCGCGGACACGGCCACGTTCCGGTTCTTCATTAGGAACAACTCGCGGATCCTGAATGGACAATGCGGAACAAACAATCAAGGCGGGCTGCAAAACACCTGCATCACGGGCGCGCAACAATACCGCGGACAAAGCCACGTCCATGGGCAGCTTCGACATTTCGCGGCCAAGTTTTGTTACATGGGCAGTTGCATTATCCGCAGTCAGGGCTCCAAGTTCAAACAAGGTCTTGTAGGCGCCACGGAATGCAGAATGAGGAGGCGATTGCAGGAACGGGAACGTCTCCATTTCCAGGCCAAGACTGCGCAACTGCAGCACCACATTGGCCAAGTTACTGCGACGGATTTCCGGTTCCGTAAAGTCATCACGCTTTTCAAAATTCTCGGGAGAATAAAGACGAACGCAGACACCAGGCTTAACGCGGCCCGCACGGCCAGTACGCTGACGGGCGCTGGCCTTGGAAACTTCTTCCACAGGCAGCCCCTGGATTCGGGCCTGGGCATTGTAACGTGAGATACGCGCCATGCCTGTATCCACCACGTAGGCAATACCAGGAATAGTCAGGGAGGTTTCGGCGATGTTGGTAGCCAACACCACCCGCGTCTTATTCGTACTCTTGAAAATACGGCGCTGTTCCTCGGGACTCATGCGTCCATACAGCGGAAGCACATCAAAGCTGGCGGCATCCAAGTCGGGCTTCAATTCGTTGGCCAAATCCTGAATGTCACGTTCCGTGGGCAAGAAACACAGCAAGTGGTCGCGATGTCTGCTTTCCAAATCCAGAATCGCATCGCGGGCTTCCTCAATGAGCCCAGAGTCTCCCTTGCCGGACGCGTCACGAGGACCATCGTCGTCGCTGCCATCGGGGCCGCGGAACCCCTTTCCCCACGGGTTGCCTGCGCTGCGGGACTCCCCACGGAAATAATATTCCACGTCCACAGGGAACGTGCGGCCTTCCGCTTCCAGCACACAGCTGCTGTCGTAGAACTTTTCAAAGAGGGCTGCATCCAGAGTTGCAGACGCCACAATCAGTTTAAAGTCCGGACGTTCCTTCAGCACCGTCTTGAAAATGCCCAAGAGGATGTCGATGTTCAAGGAACGTTCGTGGGCTTCGTCGATAACAATGGCGGAGTACTGCTTGAAAAGCCTGTCGCGGCGGAATTCCTGCAAAAGGATACCGTCGGTCATCACCTTGATGGGCGCGTCACTCGTCCCCTGCTCCCAAAAACGAATCTTGGTACTGACCAAGGCATCGTCCTTCAGTTCTTCGCGAAGACGATCTGCAATGGACATAGCTGCCAAGCGGCGAGGTTCCGTTACGCCAATCTTAAAGGCAGCAGGTTCACCCGCGTTGTCATCCCGGCGAAGGCCGGGATCTCCTTCCTGTTTCTGGGCCTCGGGCCTCGAGCCTCGTGCCTCTTTTCCAAAATCTCGAACCTCGGGCCTCGTGCCTCGTGCCTCT
>JAKSIB010000060.1 GCA_024399065.1 Fibrobacter sp.
CCTTGCACGCAGCTAGTATTGTAGGGCTACGCCCGTATATGAAGAACCACCGGCGCCGGTGGGTCTCTTTTTTTAACGCGTCGTGCAGTTTCTGTGAATGTCGTGCGGGGCGGATGTTTTCCGCAGAAATTAAAGGCTGGTCAAGTCCTTGTACAGGGCGCGGATTGCATTTCCGCGATGGCTGATCACCTTCTTTTCTTCCAGTTCCATCTGGGCGAAAGTGCGGGTCTCGCCATTGGGAACGAACAGCGGGTCGTAACCGAAGCCCATGTCGCCTACGGGTGCGTGATTGATGGAACCGCGGCATTCGCCTTCGTAAATCTTCGGTTCGGAGACAATCAGCTTGCCGTTTGCGTCCGGTACGATTTTCTGGTAGGAGAGGGCGCAGAAATAGCGGGCGGCGCGGTCTTCGATGCCTTGCAACTTTGCAAGAAGCTTATTGTTGTTGGCGTCATCGTCGCCGTGGCCACCTGCATAGCGGGCGCTGTAGATGCCGGGTTCGCTGTTGATTGCGAAAACTTCCAGACCGGAGTCGTCGGCGAGGACTGTAGCTTCGATGCCGCGTTCGGCAAGCCAATGGGCGGTAACGCTGGACTTGATGATGGCGTTTGCTGCGAAAGAATCGCCGTCTTCAACGATGTCTCCATCGAAACCGATGTCCTTGAGGGTCTTGAATTCGTAGTTGTCTGTACCCAGGATGTGGGCGAAGTCGCGAATCTTG
Organism: Fibrobacter sp.; assembly: GCA_024399065.1. Classification (NCBI taxonomy): domain Bacteria; kingdom Pseudomonadati; phylum Fibrobacterota; class Fibrobacteria; order Fibrobacterales; family Fibrobacteraceae; genus Fibrobacter; species Fibrobacter sp. The sequence continues at coordinate 722 of JAKSIB010000060.1, forward strand.
CCTGCGCTGCCAGTGGCGATAACGAAAAGATGCTTCATTAGTAATGTTCCGGTTTCATGACGATGAGGATAGCGTCTACCACAACGCCAACTCCGCAAAGACCTGCGGTGCAAAGCCAGAGGATGCCTGTCCAAATCTTGCCTTCGTAAAAACGATGTAATCCAAGATAGCCCAGCAAAATGCAAAGGGCGAGTGCAATCCATTTATTGTGTGTACCTTCAGCGGCCATAGCGCCTCCTTATCTTTGTCCGTAAATTTAGAAATCCTTGAAGAAGGAAACAAGTTCCGGAATTAAACTTTCATAGTTTGCGAAACTTTTGCACTTGGCGATTTGCTTTAGGAACTTGGATGGTAAGGTTTCTGTTTGGTATTCCCAGAAACAGCGCATCCGGTTCAGCATTTGGTTGCCATCCTGCAAAATTTCCTTGGACTGTTGATAAATTCCCTGGTGCAATTGCCATACAACTTTGTTTCGCTGGGCTGTATTCCAGGTTTCACCATTTTCGTATTCTACAGCCATGGTGGGAATGGTTAGGATTCCTCTACCAATCATGACTCCGGCGAGTTTAGGATACTTTGTTTCAAGTTCCTTGATTCGTCTAGCGCTTAGAACGTCTCCATTGAAAACAATGGGGTGCTTACATTCTTCATAGAATTTTTGAAAGCCCTCTCCGTCCAGTGCGCCTTTGTATTGCTGTTTTCCTAGGCGTGGGTGTATGGTGATATGGGTGAGGTGTGTGTCGTTTAAAATCGGTAATATTTTTTGTGATTCTTCTGGATTTTCCAAACCCAGTCTCATCTTCACGGAAAAACGAATTTCTGACAAACTATTGATACGTTTTGCAATTTCTTCAACAATATCGGCGTGGGGGAGAATGCCCGAACCTCTCCCATGCCCAGTTTGCATGGGATAGGGACAGCCCATGTTCAAATCAATTTCCTTGTGGCCCTGTTTTTCCAAAGCATCTACAAGAATATTGAATTCTTCGATTCCATTGAAAATTATTTGAGGAACGAATTCATAACCCAGATTGTTCTCGGGTTTGACGTCCCATAAATCACGATCCTTTGCCTCACCTTTTTCCACGCGGACAAAGGGGGAATAATATTTTTTTATTCCGCCCACGTATTTGGCGTGATTTTGTCGGTAAATGACGTCGGTATAACCTTGGAGGGGGGCTAGATAGATGGGCAACATACATCATCAAGTATACAAAATGCTATTTTAAAATTTATGAACAAGAATTCTCGCAGCAAGATTTTCGCAACTAGTTTGGTAGCCCTTATCGGTTCTGTATCTTTTGGACTTTCCGCATGTGCTTCCGGCGGTACACCGAATGTTTCCACGGATTCCAAGGTTGAATCTCCGGCACTTGCCACTCGTTTGGCTCCCGTAGATGCAAAAACTGATTTTGAAACGGTTACCGTTGCCGACAATAAGCAGATTCGTGTGGTAGAAAAACCGACTCTTGCTGCTTTAGATTTTGCTGCCTATTTCAATAATCCCATCCGCTTGGCTGGTAAGGAAGAAAAACCGGAAAATTATACAGGCAAGATGGCGGGATCGTCCCTTGCCGATTATCCGTTCCCTATGCTGGATTCCCTTTCTGCAAACCGCCCTGCGATTGTTGAAGGCCGTGCTCCCATTTCCTGGGAGCCCTTTGCCAAGTTGATGTACGCTCAGTTGGGCAACGACTCCCTGAACATTGTACTGAATTCCGTGGAAGCGGTAAAGTGGGATGAACCGGAAGTTTTTCGCGCCTTCCAAAATGTAACCCGTATGTGGGGCGTTCCCATGAGCGATGGTTCCGTGGAGTGGTGGGTTGAAGTTACTCCTGCAGCATGGACTGGTCGCGCACCTTTCTATGGTCGCTTGAACTATAAGTCCTACGGTGAAACAGCTGAAATTTTCAATTACTACCTGACTGGGGAAATGAATGCTGACGACGCCATGAACTGGGCTCGCACACTTTCTTCCTACTGGTACCCGACTTTGAATACGGACTTGGAACCTCACACTGCTGGCGCTCCTTGGGAAAACGGTAAGCCTTTTGCCGTGATGCGCGGAAACCCCATGGGTACTCCCATGTGGATCGGTTTTGAAGTTCCTGCATTCCGTATGAGCGAAGAAGCTATCCGTGCTAAGCATGTTGCAGACTCCTTGGCAAATTCCGGCGAAGTGATTCCTGTGGATCGTCATTTGGATACCACTTCTACGTTCCGTTTGGAAACCCTGAATTCAGTGAAGGGCTCTTGCCCTGCGAACGAAGCTACGGCTGCATTCCGCAAGTCCCTCGCCAAACAAATGGCGAAGCTTCCCAAGGAACAGAATGCTTGGGCTGAAGTAGATGCCAATGGCAATAAGGTGGAAGGAGGTTTCCTATGGTTCCGTCGCAATGCCAATTACTTGCTTTCTGATAAAATCAGCGCACAGGACAGCCTCCATAACCCGCTGCCCCGTATGGTAGAATTGAAGCAGTATCTGGATTCCCTTGGCATTCAGCTTTTGGTAGTGCCTGTCCCCGTGAAGGAAGAAATCTACGGTGAAAAGATTGTCCCGGGTACTGCGGCAGACCTGTGCGTCAATCCTGAAGGACGCGCCTTTACCCAGGAGCTCCTGGAAGCAGGAATCGATGTGCTGGATATTTACCCTGCATTGATGGCCGCCAAGGCCGGCGACGAACCGCCTCATTATAGCTTCCAGCGTTACGATACCCACTGGGCTCTGCCTGGCGAACTTGCCGCCATGGAACTTCTGGCTAGCCGCGTTACGCAATATAGCTGGTACGAAGAATCCGGCGCACAGCCTGGATCCTTGAACCTGCAGGAAACCAACACTCTTCGCGAAGGTGACCTGGTGGCACATTTGCCGGATTCCGAAAAAGCCAAGTACCCCGCAGATACCTTGAACGTGATGAAGGTGTACAAGGGCACCGAAACCTACAAGGGCGGCAAGAACGCTCCCATCCTTTTGATGGGCGACTCCTTTACAGGCGTGTTCGAATCTGTGGACCAGAAGAGCGGCGGCCCGGGCTCCTTGCTCGCTTACGCTACTGGTCTTGATGTTCAGGTGGCTACCAGCTGGGGCGGCGGCCCTGGCGTTCGCAGCCGCATGATGAAAATGAAGAAGGATATGCAGAGCAAGCGCCTCGTGATCTACATGATGACCGCCCGCGATTTCTGGCAGTCTCCCATGGAATGGGATAAGCTGCAATAAGCATAGTTGATTTATGAGGTGGGTAAAGAAACTTTTTTGGCCGGTGTTTGCTTCAGTTCTAGCTGTAGCGTTGTTTACAGTTCTTTGGAGCGGCCGTACAGAAGTTGAATCCTACCGAGAAATGGCCTGTGCTTTTGAAAATCAAAAAATCAACTGCCTGGATTCCCTAGATGACTGGCGTTCTGGTCTTGCCTATTTTGATGGGGAACTGAATGCCGGCCGTGATACTTTGGAAGCTTTCAAATCGCTTCTTTGGAATTCATGGAACATCAAATTTGCAGGCCCCGGGGCAGAGGCTGTTACTCGGGAATCTATTCTCCCGTTGCAAGTTCTGCAGAATAGAACTTCCGGCTGCATGGGGCTTGTTTGGTTAGCCATGATGGTTGCTGAAGCGCGTCAAATTCCGGTTCAGCCGATTCTTTTGCCTGGCCATGTTTTTCTGAAATACCATTGCGATGAAACGGGCGATAGCTTGTGTGTAAACTTGGAACCCAATCGCGAAGGATTTTCCTACACGGATGATGAATATCGCGAAAAGTATAAATCCGGGCCGTGGACCGGTTTTGAATTAAAGCCCTTAAGTGCTGCCCAATTATTTGGCCTTGCTGCGTTCAATATGGGTAACACCTATTTGGATAACGATGTTCACAGGGCCTTGACATGGTACCGAATGGCGGAAGAATTTTTCCCGGAATATCCAGGAATTAGCGCGAACCAGGCTGTGGCCAAATCTCGTCTATAAATGCTTTTGTTAAATTTGAAAAGTATTATGCATGGGTTAGGTTAGGGACCCGCGAGAGTGTTTTGTGTACTTGAAACTACTGAACATATTTTTGGCAGTTTTCTTTACTTGCTTTTTTAGCGCCTGCGATTCATCAAGAAATCATGTTGCTCTTGATGAGTTCTATGATCTTGAAGGATTTGTATATATCAAGGCTGATGGGCAAAGCGTAACTCTCGGAAAGAAGGAAAAAAACGCTGCTCCCAAAGAACGTACTCAGATGAATGTCGAGTTTACCTACAATTATTTCATAGGTAAACATGAGGTGACCTGCACGGACTATAACCGCGCTATGGCTAGAACCGGAACGACAGTTTATTGCGAAGAAGAGGATTATCCTGCATCAGGCATGACTTACTATGATGCAATCCTTTATGCGAATATCTATAGTAAACGAGAAGGCTTTGATACGGCGTATACCTATTACTCGTCAAAATTTGATGAAGAAGGTCATTGTGTAGGTCTTGATGGTCTCAAGCTCCTGACGGATGTCGAGGGGTTCCGTTTGCCTACTGAGGCTGAATGGGTTTTTGCTGCGCAACCTGGCTGGAAACCAAGAAGAGCCTGGACTGCGGAAAATTCCGGCTTTATTGGACATTCTGTATGTGTTCAGCCTGCGAACTACCTTGGGGTATGCGATATGGCCGGCAACGTGGCGGAATGGGTTGATGGCTGGCTGGGTTATTTCCGTGATACAACTATCTCCAATTACATGGGCGGTACCGATGGGGGCACCTTTGGTGAACGTGTTGTGAAAGGTGGCAGTTTCCGTAACGAGGCTAAAAGCATTTCTTACCTTTCCCGTTTAGATGTTTATCCCGTTACCTCGGTAAATACCTTTTACTACGTGGGCTTCCGTCTGGCCTTTGGCAAGATTCCCAATCCTACCTGGTTGTCTTCTGATGGTTCCGCGTCAAACAGCAACGTGACTGCTGTGGCGGGCTCCGCTGCCGTAAAGGAAATGACGGGCACTCTCCAAACCAAGTTGGCCTTCCGAAATGACATGACCGGAAATATTGCGTTTATTGACTATTCCTTGGGCAGTCTCTCTGTTAAAGAAATCTCGGATACCATAAATTCGTACCATCCTGAAATATCTCCCAATGGTAAATGGGTTGCTTTCTGTACCGTTGCGGAAGGTTTGCCAGGTAAATCAGACTTGTATGTACGAAAGCTGAATGCTGCAGGAGACAATCTTGTTAAGCTGGATGTGGAATCTGCAGCGATTCCCCGCTGGCGCGTTCTTCCTGATGGCGATACGGTGATTGTCTATGTGACAGATGCCGGAACCAATAATGATGATGCATCGTTTAAGTCAGCAAGTACTTGGCAAGTGTCTTTTTCCGGTGGGACTTTTGGGGAGCCTCAGAAACTTTTCGATGGGGCGTACCACGGAGGCGTCAGCAGCGACAATAAATTGGCTGTTTCTGGTGCGCGTCTGCTGAGGGCCCGTGTTGCCGACGAGAATTCTACGGTAATGGAATCTGCATCAGATGACATTTGGTACAACGAAGAACAGGCCTGTAATGTAAGCCTCGGTAAAGGCACGGTGAAGCATAGCATGTTCCTGGATTTTGCCTCTTCTACGGGAAAGGACTTTGTGGGATCAAAGTATTATGTTCACGAAAGGATCTTTATTGCTGATGAAAATGGAAAACTTGTTAGATCGGTTCAGGCTCCTAGTGGTTTTACTTTTGACCATTCGGAATGGACTGTCGGCGATACAACGAAGTTGACGGAAACATCGGGACTTGCAACGGCGTCTTTGACAAATACCAATAACGCGCATACAAAAATTGTTTTGCTAAATACGGAAGACGGCTCTTACGAAACTCTGGTGGATGGAGACGAGGTTTGGCATCCTTGCGTTTGGATAAAACAGAGTACCTTGGCATCGGAAGATGTTTTGCTTTCTCCTGACAGTGCAGGGGTGTATTATGATATTTTCGCAGCAACCAGTGAACAAATCATGAAGGTGAAAATGCGTATGTTCTGGGATATGAAGGATTCCATAGAATTGTATGCTGTGGGCTCTTCTCGAACGGAACGTGGCTTTGATCCTTTGCTCTTGACATCCTATAAATCATTTAACTATGGCTACTCTGGTTGTGAACTTTGGGGCGAATTGTACTTGGTTGAAAATTATATCATGAACCATGCAAAGAACTTGAAAGTTCTACTGATTGAACTTCCGCCGGATTTGCAGAACAATTCTTCGGCCTTTAGGGATGAATCTGTTTTTGATCAGGCTAACGGCTATATCTTTGATAGAAATCATGATTTCTGGAAAGAAGGCTTGCCGGAATATTTTGTCTCTATGGTAGATGAATACATGGACTATTCTGATGAAGATTTGGAATCGTACGTGAACACCATGGGGCTTCTTCACACGGAATCTGGGGGATGGAAAGGAAATGAAGTGGATCGTGATTCCGTGTTTTCTGAAAAGGAAATGGATTATTACAATGCTGTGATGGATTCCTTGGATGAATTCATTGAACGCGTCGCCGATCAAGATGTGAAAATTGTTGTGGCTATTTATCCACAGTCTCCTAGCTATGCAGAAACAGGCTCTTTTGGTAGACACGGCTTACAGAGAAGCGTGGCAAAGGAAACGATTGATCATTACAAGAAAATGTCCGAGAAATATCCGCACGTGAAGGTGATGGATGAAAATAATTTCGGTGATCATGACTATACTGACGATATGGCCTTGGACTACGATCATTTGTGCTCTAAAGGTGCGGCTCATTTTACAGAAAGATTGGATTCCCTGCTGAAATCCTGGAAATAAATGCTTCATTTTCTTGTTCCTGTTGCCGCTATTTTGTTTGCCATATTTCCGTTAACTGATACGGACGTGTGGTGGCATTTGGCTTGTGCGAGGGAATGGGTGACCACATGGACTCCGGTAAGGGAGCCTGTTGTCAATGTCCATGAATTTTTCCAGCAGACCATTGTCGCAATCTACGATATTGGTGGAGCACCTTTGTTGGTCGCCTTCAAGGCTTTGTTGTGGGGTCTTGTCTTCCTTCTTTTTTTACGTGGAGCGAAACTCTCAAAAATTGCGATGGTTGTCGCATTGGCGATGGTTTTTGTTTTCCGCTACCAGTTTGAAATGCGCCCCGTTGTATTCAGCTTACTTTTCCTGGGTGTTTACTGGAATGTTCTTCCTTGGCTAGCCCAGGGGTATGATGACACCAAAAAACGTTGGGCGGGAGCAATAGGAATCTTGTGCCTCCAGTGGATTTGGTGCAGATGCCAGGGGCTGTATATTCTGGGGCCGATTTTTGGAATTGCAACGGTCGCGGCATATTTTGATAGGAACAACCTTGATCGTCTAGCTTTGCTGGCGTTATTTGTTCTTGCCATGTTTGGAATGCCGTTCTTGCATAGCGACGGCTTGTTGTTAGCGGCTTATCCCTTCGAGTTGTTAAACCGCTTAGTAGGTTTGAGTCCCTCTGCCACTATTTTTGCCAAGGAAATTGCTGAGAATCGGTCGCCATTGACACTACTTATGGGTGGGGAAAATTTCTGGACGTCTTTGCTAATGCTTGCATGCGTTTTGACTGGCTTGGCTTATGCTGTAAAACAGCTTGTAGGGATGATTAAGAATAAGGCCTTGCACGCTGAAAATCGTATTCTCAAACAGATTGTACTTTGCACCACTGCAATCTTGGCTTTGGTGGCAGAAAGAAATTTTGTGTTGTTCTTGCCGGTATTTTTCACTGTCGTACTTCCGATGATTCCGGAATTGCCATTTGCCAAGTACGCTAGCCTTGTTGTGGTAGCCTTCATTCTTGGTTTGTGGGGCAGGTCTTTGCTTGCTTATGACAAGACTATGGTTTCATCTCAACGTGTGCCTGTGGCTGCCGCGGAATGGATGAAGGTCAATCCTCATGATGGAAGGCTTTTCAATGACGATCGTGCGGGCGGTTACCTGGCCTTCGTGAATCCTTCCGATTCCACGTACATTGATGGACGCTTTATTTTAAAGACTGCAGATTTTTTTGAACAGTATTTGAACTTTGCGAAGAATCCCGCAACCTTTGTGGAGTATGCAAAGCAAAACCAAATCGATCGCGTGATTTTGCCAATCCGCTACTATGCACGCTGGGAAAATTTCATCTCGCTGCTATCACAAATGCCAGAATGGAAATTCGCCTACAGAGACGACTACTTTGTTGTGCTTGACCGAAATTAAAAAAGGTCCGTCGATTTCTCGCCGGACGCTCTTTTTTCTCTCAAATTAAATGGATGTTGTTTGCAACTTCAGGCTAGAAATTACTTGATGCTGATAGCCTGCACCTTGCTTGCAGAACCGCTGCTGACCTTCACCATGTACATGCCCTGGGGGAGGGATGCCAAGGAGAGGGTACCAACAACACCGTCAATCTTCATGAGCTTGTGGCCCTTCAGGTCGAACAGTTCAACGTCGGCTGCGTTAACACCGGAAATTTCCAGAGCCTTGCCGCTGAAGGTTACGCTAAGAGCGGATGCCGGAACGAAGCTGTTGATAGCCTGCTGCTGACCACCTTGCTGTTGACCGCCCTGGTCGCCGCCCTGCTGCTGACCGCCCTGGTCGCCACCCTGCTGTTGACCACCCTGCTGAGAGCCGCCAGTTGCGCATGCAGTGTAGGTAGTGGGGTTGGTTGCAAGATAACCCTTGACCAAATTACCGGATGTGGTGTACTGGAGACTATTCTTGTTGGAACCGCTGGCGAAAGCTGCGGTGCCTTCGCTAATGTAGGAAGCTGACCAGTTAGCCCAGGAAAGCTTGTACTTGTTGATGAATGTTTGCCACTGGGAATTCTTGCCCTGGTCCGGGTTGCCACCGCCATTGGCGTCGGCAGTTCCCCATTCAGAAACAAAGATGGAAAGGCCTGCCTTGATTGCTTTTTCGCCGTTGGCGCCTTCGCAACTTCCACCCCAGTCATAGTTGCCGCTGACACAGTGGCTGTTGGCGTAGTAGTGCAAGGTATAGGCGGTATTCTTCTTGCTGTCGTTGACTTCCTGACCGATAACTTCTTCCGGATGCTGGTCCCAAGAACGGGTGCCCACAATAACTAGGTTGTCAGAGTACTGACGGATCGTGGAAATAACCTGGTTTGCGTAATTCTTAATGTTGTCCCAGGCGATGTCTGTGGGTTCGTTGAATACTTCGAAAATCACGTTGTCGTACTGGCCGTAAGTCTTGGCCATTTCTTCAAAGAATCCCTTTGCAGCATCAGTCTGCGATGTGGCTTCGTGGGAATGCCAGTCGATAATGACGTAAATGTCGTTCTTGATGGCGGCTTCTACCACGGTCTTCATCAAGTTCTTTTGAAGGCTCGGGTTTGTTCCGTAACCCTGGAGTTTTTGGCCGTTGTATTCGCCGTTCCAGTCTTCGCTACCGGTTGCCATAGCTGCACGAACAATCTGGATGTTCATGTCCCTTACCATGGTGGAAACGCCTTCTTCGCTCCAGTATTCTACAGCCTGGGGCATCAGGCTCCAGTAAAGGCTCATACCGCGGACCTGGACTTCGGCGCCGTCCTTGACGCCCTGGCAGGAACCGTAAATGCGACCTTCGCCGGCAGAGTTCTTGCCGGTCATGAGCTGACCATACTGGCTAACGGGACCCACGCGGGAGGGGGTGATGGTCTGTGCGGAGGCCAGGCCAAAACCCAGGGTCATGGCGCAGGCGAGAGCGGGAATAGATAAAAACTTCATAAACATCCTCATTTTTTTTTCAAAAGATATATTCATAAACCTTTAGGAGTACGTGATGTAAGTATTTTGGTGTTTACGGAAAGAAACAAATGTGTTCTAAATCATCTTCTTTTGGACGATGTGGGATGTTTTGTCCTGTTTTTTAATGGGTTCTTGCTATCTTTTTAAAGAATTTTGGTAATATTCTTCGGTAATATTGCCTGTTTTTGAGGTTTTTATGAAAATGAAGAAATTTGCATTGGTTTCCGCTTTTGCCTTGGCTTGTTCCGCATTCGCTCAGCAGGGCGCCCCCACGGGTGCCGCTGTGGATCCTACTGCCGACGAACAGAAGGCATTGGATGCCTTGAAGGGTAAGGTGGAAGGTGTTATCGCCTGGTCTACCAGCCGTGCAAATTCTCATCACGATATTTGGCTCATGAATGCCGATGGTACCGGAGCCCACGCTTTGACCAACAGCGATAACGTGGACTGGTTCCCCCGTATCTCTCCCGATGGTACTAAGGTGCTCTTCAACCGCAGTAAGGGCGGTTGGGTTCCCGAAAACGATGCCAATTACCCGGAGAAATGGGAACTCTGGACCATGGATATTGATGGCGCAAACCAGGTAAAGGTTGTGGAAAATGCAACCTGGGGTACCTGGCGCCCCGATGGTAAAACTATTGTCTTTAGTCGTGCAGGCAAGGTCTTTACTATGGACTTGGCTTCCAAGGCGGAAGCATTGGTCCTTGATGGCGAAAAGGCTTTCAACAAGTCCGGCGTAATTCTTCAGGAACCTAACATGAGTCCTGATGGCAAGCATTTGGCAATTACTCTTCGCGGTTCTATGCGTGAAACTGGCGTGTGGGATTTGGCAAAGAATAGCTGGACCAAGTCCGGTGACGGCTGCCAGATTGACTGGAATTTTGATGGTAGCAAGCTCTATCGTGTGAATCCCACTGGAAACGGTGGTACCGCAGCCCCCAGCGAAATCCTGTGGTTCTCCGCAAAGGATGGTAAGCAGGTGGAAAAGGTGGGCTTCTTCGGTATTCCCAAGAACGTTCGCTTGATGGATTTGCCGGGCCGCCGCAGTCATGAATATTTCCCCCGTATTTCTCCTGATGGCAAGTGGCTTGTGTGGGGTGCAACCGACAAGGGCCACGACCACGACATGTTCGACTACGAACTTTACATGTGGAAGATTGGTGAACCGGTGGAATCTGCTGCCCGTATCACTTATCATTCCGGTAACGACCGCTGGCCCGATATCTGGCTGGGCAAGGTTCCTGAATCCACCACCGCAAAGAATGTTGCCGGTGCAGCAGCTGACATCAAGTCTCAGGCCGCCGCAGCTATCGTGGGTGGTGTCAGCGAAGCCAAGATGGACGAACTGATCAAGTCTATCGACCGCCTGACCGAAGCTGTGAATGCCTTGACCCGCACTCAGATGGACAAGAACATGGCCGCCGAAGGTGCCGAACACATTCCCGCTGCGCAATAGGCGAACCTCGTACCTCGAGCCTGGTCTCTAAAATGATTTCCTCCCACGTGTCATCCTGAGCGGAGCGAAGGATCTAGCTATATGTTTTCTGAAAAGAAATTTCTCGCCACTAAGGAAACCTCCAAGTACAAGCGCTTGGCGGAGCTTCTGCGTGTCATCATTTTGCAGCTGGGGGATGACGTTCCTCGCGCACGTCGTG
>JAKSIB010000061.1 GCA_024399065.1 Fibrobacter sp.
GAAGGCTTTTACGGAACTACCGGCCTAGCCGGTAGTTTTCAGTTATACAAAAAAAGTCCCGCCAAAAGCGGGACTTTTTCAAACGTCATCACCTGTTGCGAAACTCAGGAAACTTCGCGAAACCTAGGTCACCTTGAAGGTCTGGGTGCGGGGCGGGTTCTTCGGCTTAGCCTTACCGGGCTGAATCATAAGAACCTTCTCCATACGGGTACCATCCATTTTGAGGACGCGGAAGGTGTAGCCCTTGATGACCACTTCTGCGCCAGGAGACGGAATAATACCGAGGGTTGCCTGAATCAATCCGGACAAAGTTTCCACGTGGGAATTTTCCGGAGCTTCCAGTTCTACACCCAGTTCATATTCCAGGTCAGACAAAGTCATCAGCGGATCCAGAATGTAGCGGCCATCCTTAAGGCGCTGCACATCTTCGTCTTCATCCACGTCGTCTTCGTCGCGAATTTCACCAACGATTTCTTCCAGAATATCTTCCAAGGTCACCAGACCTGCAGTTCCACCGTATTCATCAACAACAATGGCAAGCTGGTTACCAGTCTTACGGAGGTCTGTGAGAAGATCATCAATCTTCTTGTGGTACGGAACGAAAACCGGCGGCATCACAATTTTCATGATGTCAAAAGGTTCGTCACGATGTTCCGTGTACCATTCCAAAAAGTCTCTGTTGGATAGGATACCCACAATGTTGTCCACCGTTTCCTTGTATACCGGCAAACGGGAATGACGTTCCGTATTCAAAACCTTCACCAGGTCTTCCAGGGCGGTATCCACATCAATAGCGCACATGTCCACACGGGGCGTCATGATTTCGCGAACCGGAGTTTCCACGAAATCAAAGATGTTCAGGATCATCTGGCGTTCTTCCTTTTCCAGACCTTCGCCATCTTCGCCGTTATCATCGGAAAGATCTGCCTGAACAGCGTCGCGACGTTCTTCCGGAAGGAAGCTGAGCTTGGAATCGTAGCCCATGCCCTTCAAGGTCTTCACAAACACCAAGTGGCAAATCTTCGCAGGAATTGCAAAGGGCAGGCGGATCCAGCGGAACAGCGGAATCAACACCACTGCCAAGGTATCCGGCTTAAGGTTGCCCAGCAAGTTTGCGGAGAAAACCGTCAAGGTATAAATGACGATGCATGCCACCACGATGTAGGCGGCAAAAGCCAGAGCCCAGTATTCCTGAACCCATGCCCAGGGAATCATTTCAAACAGATAGAAACCGAGAACACCACTTCCCACGTTGCAGAAAATTCTGCCAATGGAAATGGTTTCATTAAAACCATCGATTTCTACGAGAGAAGCAACCTTTTCTTCTCGGCCTTCACGGTCCTTGGCGTCACGCTTTGAATAGATGGCGCTGAAGGATGCCTTGACCAACGAAAAGCAAAAGGAAGTAAAGAGAAAGAGTACTAAGAAGGCTAACGCCCAACTTTCAGAGGATTCCATTAGTCTTTCTCCTTATAGGGATCAAGACCCAGGAATTCACATTCGCGGGCACGCATCACCTTGCGATCTGCAGCCTTGATATGGTCATAACCGGAAAGGTGCAGCAGGCCATGAACAATGACGCGTTTCATTTCGGCATAGAAAGTATTGCCGTATTCCGGAGCCTGGCGCTTCACCTGGTCGCGGGCGATGTAGATTTCACCCAGCATTTCATCGGCACCAGGGATTTCTTCGTGCCATTCAAAGGAGAGAACGTCGGTCACCTTGTCCAGGCCACGATAGTTCTTGTTCATTTCACGGACGAACTCGTCGGAGCAGAGGACGATGTTCACATCCTTTTCCTTGCCTTCTTCGGCAAGGAGTTCGCGAGCCATCTTTTCGAACTTGTCCTTATACGGGAAAGCCTCGATTTCCCCCTCGCAGAGGAATTCGATATTGTACTTGGGAGCGGCCTTCTTTACAGTTTTCTTGGAGGCCTTGTTTTTACTACTAGCAGGGTCCATTAAATATTGTACCACTTTTTGAGGACATCGATAATTGCTTCAGCCTGAGCCTTTCCAGTAATCTTGAACTTGCCCTGGGCCTTGAACATACCGTTCATCTTGCGATAACGACGGAGAGAAACCTTGGGTTCGCCGAAATCACCAGTCTTGGGATCCTTTTCCTGGTAGAGGAACATGACGGTAGGCCATGCACCCTTGGAGAGGATTTCCTTGTCCAGTTCCTTGATTACGTCTTCGCCAGATTCTTCATCGCTAAAAGCAACGGTCAATTCTTCTACGTCCATAATACATCCATTTTTGGAAATGTTATCTTTTTCTTACTTAGACCGGTTACGCCCGTCCAAGCTATCCTAAATAATAAATATATTTTACATAGTTTGGTTTTTCCTAGATGAGGCAATATGTCCTTTTCGCGCTTTTTTAGACTTTTCAGCATTGTTCTTGCCACTTTAGTAGCCTATTCTTTCGCTGCAAAAACAACTTATGGCAAGGTTCGTTCCCGAATTGGCGATGTCGGGCTACAAAAACCAAATACAAGTGAATGGGTCGAACCTCATGTAGGTACCAAGGTTCACGAAGGGGATTTGCTCAGAACCATGATGGAATCCCAGGTCATTGTGGGCCTCCCCGACGGAAGTTCAATCTCCATCGAAGAAAACTCCATCGTTTCCATGTCCGAACTCATCTCCGAAGACGGAAAAAACATTTCTACCACAGATATTAAGAAAGGTAAAGTTCGTTTCGACGTTCAAAAGCAGGCTAACAAGGAAAGTTCCATCAAATTCAAGACCGGAACTGCCGTGGCAGCCATTCGCGGAACCGAAGGTATCATCGGACAATCCCGTAACGGCAAGCTGATTGCAACCCTCCGCACAGGCCAGCTGGAAATTTCCACAGGAAACAAGGCTACTATAATCAATGGTGGCCAAACCGCAGTGCCCAAGGGTGAAGATCTTATGGTCCTGGACCTCGTCTCCTCTGGTACAACAGACTTTTTCGATGAATTGGACGAAATCCTTAGCGATTCTACCATAAGCGCCGATTCCCTGGGCAAAGTGATTTCCGAGAAGGATTCCCTCCTCACCCACATGAAGGACGCATTGAAGGGTAAGGTCAAGTGTGACTTTGCTCCGCTCCCAGACAAGGTGGCCGACACACTGGTTGTGGTCAAGGGAAAATGCGCCGCAGCCGATACCGTAGAAATTGCCGGTGAAAAACAGGCTTCCAACGGCAACGAAATGGAATTCAAGCCTACCTGGGATGTTGGCGCTATTGGCGAAAAGAAGTTCGCCGTAACTTGCCAAATTGGAAAGCTTCGTATTCACTGCGGTCAGCTAAACACTTTCTACGTAGGAAAGGCAAAGGAAGAAGAAACTATTGATTCCACCCTCCGCGCTCCCCTCCTCACCGTCGCAACCCAGTCCCCCATTTCCGTAAGCAACCCGGCAGCATTCACCATTGAAGGTTCTTTCAATACCGGCGACCCGGCAGCAACTTTGTTCGTAAAGATGGGAGCATACACCTCCCCCAACCTTGTACCGCTGAGCGCAAACGGTTCGTTCACCCATACGGTCAACGTCTCCGAAAAGAAGGGCAACTGGAACGAAAAGAGCGTTTCCGTGGAATATAATTCCAGCAAGCTTGGATCAAAGACAATCACCCTGGATCTTGACGTAGACAAGACAAGCAAATTGGTCAATACAGAAAAGCCATTCCTTACAGTAAAATCCGCAGACTCCCTGAAGTGCTACGCAAAGCTGACCTTAAATAACAGCAAGGGCGATGAAGTCATTTACAAGTCAATTTTCGATGATGAAACCACCATCGAAAGCATGCACTACAAGGGCAACGCCTCCATTAGGCAGGAACTGACTAGCGGCGTCCACAAGTACACCTTCACTGCAGAAGACCAGGCCGGAAACATCCATCAGGTGACAAAGACTTTGGGATGCTTCCCTCCGAGAAAGCACACCCTTGAAATCACCGGAGGAAACACTTATGAACGAATTCGTTCTCCTAAACCTCCTCAGGGATACCAAAGCAATTCCATCTATAGAAACCTGACGTTCAAAATTACAAACATTCCGAATAACGATCCCCGTTATATCAAGATGATTACCATTTCTCAAAAGGGAAAGAACAAGGTAATCTTGCGTCCCACGGATTTCCAGTCGAACATCTTCGACCATCAAGTAGAACTTCCCTACAACGCAAAGACGGATATCACAATCAAGGTGATTATGAAGAACGGTTCCATCCTGTCTGCAACAAAAACTTACGAGGTTAGATAATGAAAGCTCCTTTTTATCTTTCCGCCATCGCCCTTACCGCAAGCTTAACGGTCGCCCAGGACGAAGTTTCTGTTCCGCAGGAAGCCTTCGTCCCCGTGGCCACTCCCGTAGCAGAATCCGCTGCTGACGCAGTTGCCGAAGCAGCCGCACCTGCTGTTGAAACAGCAAGCGATTCCGTTGCTGCGCCTTCCGCTGAAACCGCAGCCGAACCTACCGCAGAACAAGTTGCAGAGACTGCCGAACCTGTCGCAGAACAGCCTGCAGAACCCGCTACTGAACAAGTGGTTGAAGCCAATGTGGCTGAAACTAATGTGACGGAAGCAAAAGAAGTTGTCGCAAACGAGGCAGCAACGAAACTCTCCGGCAACCTCCAGGGTTTCTTGAAAGCAGACGCGTCCCCCTATTCAATTGAGTCCAACGTCTTTGTTGAAAAGAACGCTGTTCTCGTTATTGAACCGGGCGTTGTCCTTCAGTTTGCTCCAGGCGCAGGCCTCTATGTGGAAGGCCAGTTGGTCATTGCAGGCACAGGTCTGCACAAGGTTACCTTGGAGCCTTACGGCGAATCCAAAAACGCAAACTGGAAGGGCGTATTCATTTCTTCCGACAAGGAAAATGAAATCAGAAATGCGGCTGTTTCTGGCGCAGAAAATGGAATCGTTGTGGAAAACGGCCGCCTTTCTATGCAGTCTTCTTCCGTAAGCAAGACCACTAGCCGTGGCATTTACGCCAAGAATTCCAAGCTTGACATCAGCGACTGTACCTTCGAAGAAAACCAGGGCGTTGCACTTCATGTTTCCAACTACTCTGTTGCAGACATCCAGCGAACCTCTTTTACAAAGAACAACGTGGCCTTGGAAAACGATCTGTTGGCACAAACCGATGTAGGTTCCAGCAAGTTCGAAAACAACAGTTACGGCATTCTGGACATGGGCAACAGCCTGCTTACCTTCGACAATACAAAGGTAAACAAGAATAAGAACGGAGCCGCGTCCAAGGAAATTCTAGACAACTCCGTATTGGAAAGCGTTGACGCAAACGAAACCAACTTCAGTTCCGACTATCAGGCCATTGCATCTGTTCTTCCTCCAAATCCTGAAATTCCTGGCGTTACAAGCCGCAGTGTAAATCCTAACGACCAGATTATTAACATTACCAAAGCCAACGAATCCGCAACAGCAGCAAACACAGAAAAGAAATCCTGGTCTGTTATCGGAAACGTCATGCTGGGCGACTACTATCACAAAGTTCTAACCAGACATAACCACAAGAAAGAAAGTGTGGTAGCCTACAACGACACCATTAAACCTGGCGAACGCTATAAGAACCTTTTCCAAACGCCCGGATTCGGCACTGAAATCAGCACCTACTTGCTGATGCAATTGCCCAACGGCGGAACACTTGAATTTGATGCAAATCTGACATCCGATTCCTGGAATCACATTGCACCGAATCCCATTTCTCTTACCTACACCGACAAGTACAACAAGGCTATCCTCGGTGACTTCCAGAAAATCAACGGTGACATTTACATGTCCGCCCTCCCCGTCTTTGGTGCTGACTACACTCTTTCATTGCTGAAAAACAACGGCGACCAGCCTATGTTTGAAATCGAGGCCATGATCGGTGAAGCCCAAAGATCACTTGTTCCTGGCGAACGTCATCCGGACATGTACAACAACCTCATTGAATATGGCGAAGCCCAGGCACAAAGACAAGTTGTTGGCGGTTCCGTGAAATGGTCTCCTGTCCGCCGCTTTGATGCAAAGTTCGGCGTCCTCTACGCCAACGATGAAATTGAAGATCCCTTCTTCCGTAAGGGAACAAAGGCTACCAATATCACTAGTGAGCCCTTGCAAGAATCCTTTACCATGTACGCCGATGGTAACTGGCTGTTCTATCCTGGGGATATCGAATTGAATGGTCAGGTTGCTATCGGCCGAGCAGACACTGCAGAAGTTTTCGTAGAACGAGCTATCAACCAGGTTTTCCAGGAAGCAGGCGTCAACTACGCCACATACAACGACATCCGTCAATTGATGGCTAACGAAACAGAAATCAATCGTTTGACCTCCGCAGAACTGGAAGAAATCTTTGGTGACAACACCACCATGACCAGAAGCCAAATGAGAGATTCCTTGAAGACTCTCATTAAAAATGCCAAGAAGGCAAGAAAAGATGCTGCTGATGCAAGCGATGACGAAAAGGTCCTTGGCATGCGTTGGAGCGGCCAGAATCTTGCCGTTGGAGCATCCCTGTTCTGGAACATCAACAAGACAACTATCGCAGGTCATTTGAAATACGTGGGCGAAAACTACTTCAGTGCAGGTTCTGCGGATCTGTTGGCTGACACCCGCGAATTCGGTGGCAATATCGAACAAATTATTTCCAAGTTCTGGACATTGAATTTCGGTTACCAGATTAATGTTGAAAACGCAGCTTCAGAAGACAAGGCAAACATTTTTGGCCTTGGCGAAGGAACCACCTTGGGATTCTTTGGCAGTGCATCTGACAGCTGGAAGAAAGAACACGAACTGGACAATGACCGAGCCAAGTATATCCAGAACTTCAATCTTTCCAACAAGGTCAAGATCAATGAAAACGTTGACGTAAACGTGGCCTACAATCTTGAATATAGAACTCAGTACCGTCCCTTCAGAATCCACGGGGTGTTTGCTCTCAGTGAAGAAATTTATAAGGACAGCTGGTTCAAGAAACGCAAGGGAAAGGAAACCCTCACCATTTATCACGATGGCGACAGCACCAAGGTAGATAAGGATCGTTGGCAGGAATATATGGAAATGTCAACGGAGCCCTATTTGGGTTCCGAATTCCAGGAACGAATTTTCAAGCACTCCTTGAAAGGCGACGTTTCTGTGAGAAAGCTCAAATCCCTCTTCAAGGTTGGAGGAGCATGGGTTCTTCGTACAGACCACTCCAAGTTCCACAACGACAGTTTGATGAAGAAGTTTGATTTCTCCAACAAGACTTGGGGCAAGATGGGTTACTATTTCGAAGGCGCCGACTACTTTGAACAAAGTTACCCCATTTCCATAACATCTACCTTGCCTAGCCTCCAGAACAAGATTGCTGTAACGCCTCGTTTCAAGAGTTACGAACGCGACGACATGTTTGAAACCGAAGTCGCTGTTGAAGACGAAATCGAAGTACCTCTCATGAACCGCTTTATGGTTCTTGGTGCCAACGGAACATTCAGATACCTGACCACCAGTTGGAAACAAAACGGAGAAAAATCCGGTGAAGATGAAATTGACGTATTGGGCAATGTAAACCTGCTCATTAACCACACCAAGCGTTTGAACACCGAATGGTATGCTGGCGCAGCAATGTACTACCGCCCAGACAACCTGTTCAACGAATATAAGGATATCTTCGGCGGAGTTCGCGTCAATTACGCTTTCTAATGTTTTCTACATTTGAGCGTAATGTTTACCTACCGCTACAGAGAATTAGCAGTTGCACTCCGCAAAAAGGGTGAATACCGGGCAGCCCTTGCCCGGGAACTTCGCGTTCATGAAGAAGAAATTTTCAATCTCGAAGTAGAACGTTTTTCTCTGGATAGCCGTAGGAAGGGTGATCCGCACTGGTCCTACAATGTGGTTTTCGACTTGAAGCGTCAGGTTCGTGCCACAGGCAACCACGCAAAAGGCTTGATTGAATCCAAGCGTGAAAAAGAATCCCTGGAAGACGATCCCCAGCGAAGCTCTGTGCCTGTTGCTGGTCACGTTGATGTAGTTGGCGCAGGCCCCTCCGGATTGTGGGCAGCACTGCATCTTCTGCGCAAAGGTTTTTCTGTAGATCTTTACGAGCAGGGAAAGCAGGTTGAAGAACGATTCCGCGACATCCGTCGATTCTTTATGGACCGCAACTATAACGCCTACAGCAACGTCCTTTTTGGTGAAGGTGGCGCAGGCGCATTCAGTGACGGAAAACTGAACACCCGCAGCAGAAATCTTTTTTCTGACCAAGTCCTGAGGGACATGACTACCTTCGGCGTAGACGAAAGCGTAGTCACTTTCGCAAAGCCCCACATTGGTACGGACCGTTTGGTCCTGATGCTCCGTCAGCTCCGCGCAGAAATTGTACGACTGGGCGGCAAGATTCATTTCAGCACCATGCTGGAAGATATTGAAATCAAGAGCGGTCGCATTTGCGCCATCAAGTTACGCGACGTTTCCCGCCGCAACCTGGGTGAAGTTCCTTCTGCCGACTTTGCAGAAATTTGCCCCAGCCATTGGCAGCCTTGCGAAGCCTTGGTTCTTGCCGTAGGCCATTCCGCACGTGGCATTTATGAAATGCTCCATGCCCGCGGTGTCACTCTGGAAAGCAAAGCTTTTGCCATGGGCGTCCGTGTGGAACACCCTCAGATGCTCATCAATGTTCGTCAGCTGGGTCCCAATGTGGATACGAAACTGACAGGCGCCGCAGAATATTTCCTTGCAACGCCTACACTGAACAAAACCTCCAGCGCCTACAGTTTCTGTATGTGCCCCGGTGGTGTCCTAGTGCCTTGCGCCTCGGAACCCGGCACCCTCGCCACCAACGGCATGAGCTACAGCAGCCGTAACGGCAAGATCGCAAACGGCGCAATCGCTGTCCCCATTACCGCAGGCGCAGAAGGTTTTGACATCAAGACCGCAGGCACCCTCTTTGGTGGTCTGGACCTGCAGCGTAAAATTGAATCCGATGCCTACGCCGTAGGTGGCAAGAACTACGCCGCCCCCGCACAGACCATCAAGAACTTTTTGGCCAAGCGCGTCGACAAGAATTTACCCAAGTCCACCTATCCTTGCGGCCTCGTAGCTAGCAACATGTGGGATTGGATGGACAAGACCATCTGCAAGAGTCTGGCAGAAGGTTTCCAGAATTTTGACCGCAAGATTCCGGGCTTTATCGAAGAAGGCCTCATCGTGGCTCCCGAAACCCGCACCAGTTCACCGCTCCGCATTACCCGTAATAACGAGACTATGGAAAGCGTGAACACCAAGGGTCTTTTCGTCCTTGGGGAAGGTGCCGGATACACTGGCGGCATCGTCACCAGCGCCGCCGACGGCATCCGCCTAGCCCACTACGCAAAAAGAAGTAAACAGTAGACAGTGGTTAGTAGACAGTAGAAAGGAATTCACCATCCACTAATCACCAATCACTAACCATTAATCACTAACCACTAAAACATGATAACTCGTCAGATTGACCGCAACTTCGCAAATATGCGCCTCGACCGATTCCTCCGTAAGGCATTCCCCGAAGAATCCTTGTCCGTTTTCTTTGCAGTAATCCGCAAGAAGAAAGTCCGCGTCAACGGTGTCGTTGCCAAGGCCAACCTGATGCTTCAGGAAGGCGACCTGGTAAACATCTACGAAAATTTCAAGAGTGTTGCCGAAGACGAAAAGGATATGAGCCGCGCACAGTCTGCCCAGATGAAGGCCGACATTGAAGCCGCTTACCAAGCATCTCAAGAATCCGGGGCTTCAAGCCTCGAACCTGGAGCCTCGAGCCTCGAGCCTCAAAACATTATTTCCTTCCCCGGTACGGCACCCGCCCGCGACAAGTCCGCAGTCACAGGTTTCGCCAAAAAGAAGTCCACTTGGGGCAAGACCATGTCTGGCGCAGAAAAGCAGTCCAACTGGGGCGCCAAGGAATTGGATATCGTTATCCAGACCGAAGACTACCTTGTGGTGAACAAGCCCTCCGGTTTGGCAAGCCAGCCCGGCTCCGGATGCAAGCCCGGCGAAAGCCTGGTGGAATACCTGTGGGAATGGGGCCGCCAGGAACAGCTAGACTTTAAACCCACCATCGCCCACCGCTTGGACCAGGAAACTTCCGGCATGCTGCTGGTGGCACTCCACGGCGACACCCTCCGTGACCTTACCCGCATGATCCGCGAACACGAGGTAGACAAGTACTACTACGCCCTGGTCAAGGGCAACCTGGACAAGGACCGCGGCACCATCAACGAAAAGCTTACCCGCACCGATGCCGCCAAGGGCAGCAAGATGAAGGTTGGCGTCGAAGACAAGGATGCAAAGGAAGCCATTACCCATTACCGCGTGAAGCAGCATTACATCGGTTATGACTTGGTAAAGATCAAGTTGGAAACCGGCCGTATGCACCAGATCCGCGCACATTTCGCAAGCATCGGCCATCCCCTGCTGGGCGACTCCCGCTATGGCGATTTCGCCTTGAACCGCGAAGTCAAAAAGGAGCTGGGGCTGCACCGCCTTTTCCTTCACAGCTGTCGCTTGGAATTTGACTGGAAAGGCGAAAAGAAAGTTCTAGATTGCCCCCTGCCCAAGGAACTGCAGGCTGTCATCGACCAGCTAAAACGCAAGCCCTACGAGCGCCAGGAAAACAACTTCCAGCGCAGCCGTCGCCGATAATATTTCAACTTCAACTCTATTACATATAACGTATTTATGTCTACTGGTCTTCTTCTTGTTCAATTAGGATCCCCTGCAAGCCTCGATATCAACGATATTGAAACCTACCTCCACCGATACCTCGGGGATTGGCATACCATGGGCAAGAAAAGTTTTTTCTGGCAATTGCTTTTAAAGCACATCATCCTTCCGAAAGCCAAGTACACCAGCTACGGCAAGTACTCCAGGATGTTTGCCCGTAACAATTTTACCGAAATGCCCTTGGTCACTTACTCCAGGGAATTTCTTGCAGCCGTCCGCAAAGAATTTGCCAATTCTGAAGCTGTAAAACAGAATAGGATTGCTAACTACAGTTCTATCAGCCTTGCTTATCAGTTCGGATGCAAGCCCTCCATCGAAGATACTCTCAAGCAATTCGAGGAAGAAGGCATAGACACAGTTCACGTTCTCCCCCTGTATCCTCAAAGGGCCGGCGTCACCACCCAATCCGCCATTGACAGCGTCTTGGAATGCGCCAAGAAAATCCAGTTCAAGGGAAACATTCTTGTTGCAAACGGATTTTGCCAAAATCCGGCCTGGGTCCGAGAAGTAGCAAAAACCATCAGCGAGCAAATTGAACCTGAAGACACCTTGGTTATTTCCTGCCATTCCATCCAAAGTTGGCGAGTGAAAAAAGCTGGAGACCCGTACCAGATGGACTGCGAACAAAGTGTACGAGACATTAGTGCAAAGCTTCGCGAACTTGTTGGAGACAAGTTCCAGGGTGAAGCCCTTGCAGTTTACCAGAGCAGATACCGCAGCGGAAAGGTTCCCTCCAGAAAGTGGCTGGGGCCCTCCCTGGTAGAAACGGTCCAGCACCTGGGCGCCCAGAAAAAGCCCATCATCGTTGTCACTCCGGTCTTTACCGCAGACAACCTGGAAACCATTTCCGAGGTCGATGACGAAATCGCAGAAGTCTACTACAAGGCCGGCGGCCCCCGCCTCAAGCGTGTGCCGTGCCTAGATGCAAGACCCAGCTGGATTACCGCCTTCGTGGAAGAAATCCTACCTGCACTGAAATTCGTCTAAATTCAAGAGACCTTCAAGAAAAGGTTTTCCTCTGTTTTTCTATATTTCGCACCGATTTAAAGTCGGTGCTTTTCTTTTTGGAAAGTTCCGTAAAAAGGATTAAAAAATGAAAGTTTCTTTAAGTTGGCTGAAGCGTCATGTGGATCTGCCGGAAT
>JAKSIB010000062.1 GCA_024399065.1 Fibrobacter sp.
TGGACAATTCCAACCAAACACCACAGCAGACAGCAGAAAACATTCTGAACGCTAGGAAGCCGGTATGATTGTTACATATAAGGGGAAGAAAAATTTCTTTTAGGTACTTGCTTTCCTAAAACTGATGTGATACAATGATTTAATCCAGAAAAGGAGTAAAAAATATGCGGCAAGGTATTCTTAAATAAAACTATAATCAAATAGTGGGAACAAAGGATTATGATAGTCCCTTTTGTAGGGGCTTGGTTTTTTGTACCCAATTTAAGAATACTTTTGCCTTATCAATTTTGACATATTCACAAAACAGCAATCACAAATAGGTGTATGCTGTATATGTGTATGTCCGCAAATTATAATCCCCAGTGGTAAAAGTATTTTACTGCTGGGGATTTTTATGCCCTTTGGGGCTGTAAAGGGAGGACAATCACATGAAAATAATCAATATTGGAATTCTTGCCCATGTAGACGCTGGAAAGACGACCTTGACGGAGAGCCTGCTATATGCCAGCGGAGCCATTTCAGAACCGGGGAGCGTCGAAAAAGGGACAACGAGGACGGACACCATGTTTTTGGAGCGGCAGCGTGGGATTACCATTCAAGCGGCAGTCACTTCCTTCCAGTGGCACAGATGTAAAGTTAACATTGTGGATACGCCCGGCCACATGGATTTTTTGGCGGAGGTGTACCGCTCTTTGGCTGTTTTAGATGGGGCCATCTTGGTGATCTCCGCTAAAGATGGCGTGCAGGCCCAGACCCGTATTCTGTTCCATGCCCTGCGGAAAATGAACATTCCCACCGTTATCTTTATCAACAAGATCGACCAGGCTGGCGTTGATTTGCAGAGCGTGGTTCAGTCTGTTCGGGATAAGCTCTCCGCCGATATTATCATCAAGCAGACGGTGTCGCTGTCCCCGGAAATAGTCCTGGAGGAAAATACCGACATAGAAGCATGGGATGCGGTCATCGAAAATAACGATGAATTATTGGAAAAGTATATCGCAGGAGAACCAATCAGCCGGGAAAAACTTGCGCGGGAGGAACAGCAGCGGGTTCAAGACGCCTCCCTGTTCCCAGTCTATCATGGCAGCGCCAAAAATGGCCTTGGCATTCAACCGTTGATGGATGCGGTGACAGGGCTGTTCCAACCGATTGGGGAACAGGGGGGCGCCGCCCTATGCGGCAGCGTTTTCAAGGTTGAGTACACCGATTGCGGCCAGCGGCGTGTCTATCTACGGTTATACAGCGGAACGCTGCGCCTGCGGGATACGGTGGCCCTGGCCGGGAGAGAAAAGCTGAAAATCACAGAGATGCGTATTCCATCCAAAGGGGAAATTGTTCGGACAGACACCGCTTATCAGGGTGAAATTGTTATCCTTCCCAGCGACAGCGTGAGGTTAAACGATGTATTAGGGGACCAAACCCGGCTCCCTCGTAAAAGGTGGCGCGAGGACCCCCTCCCCATGCTGCGGACGACGATTGCGCCGAAAACGGCAGCGCAAAGAGAACGGCTGCTGGACGCTCTTACGCAACTTGCGGATACTGACCCGCTTTTGCGTTGCGAAGTGGATTCCATCACCCATGAGATCATTCTTTCTTTTTTGGGCCGGGTGCAGTTGGAGGTTGTTTCCGCTTTGCTGTCGGAAAAATACAAGCTTGAAACAGTGGTAAAGGAACCCTCCGTCATTTATATGGAGCGGCCGCTCAAAGCAGCCAGCCACACCATCCATATCGAGGTGCCGCCCAACCCGTTTTGGGCATCCATAGGACTGTCTGTTACACCACTCTCGCTTGGCTCCGGTGTACAATACGAGAGCCGGGTTTCGCTGGGATACTTGAACCAGAGTTTTCAAAACGCTGTCAGGGATGGTATCCGTTACGGGCTGGAGCAGGGCTTGTTCGGCTGGAACGTAACGGACTGTAAGATTTGCTTTGAATACGGGCTTTATTACAGTCCGGTCAGCACGCCGGCGGACTTCCGCTCATTGGCCCCGATTGTATTGGAACAGGCATTGAAGGAATCGGGGACGCAGCTGCTGGAACCTTATCTCTCCTTCATCCTCTATGCGCCCCAGGAATACCTTTCCAGGGCTTATCATGATGCACCGAAATACTGTGCCACCATCGAAACGGCCCAGGTAAAAAAGGATGAAGTTGTCTTTACTGGCGAGATTCCCGCCCGCTGTATACAGGCATACCGTACTGATCTGGCCTTTTACACCAACGGGCGGAGCGTATGCCTTACAGAGCTGAAAGGATATCAGGCCGCTGTCGGTCAGCCGGTCATCCAGCCCCGCCGTCCAAACAGCCGCCTGGACAAGGTGCGCCATATGTTTCAGAAGGTAATGTAAAGATACATAATCGTCAAGACGGCAACAATCAGAAGTTATGGAGGGTAACAATGGAATATAGTAAGGAAGATTTAATGGAAGCAAAAAAGCAAATTTGGGGAGTGGGAGAGAACATGGGAACAGAGGAAAGTAAAAAAATCTGGGAGGAGAACGCACAATTTTGGGATAATGCAATGGGTGACGAATCTAATGAATTTCACAGAGAGGTAGTGCGTCCCAAAGTAACGGAACTTCTATCTCCTAATCCTGCGGATTACATTTTGGATATTGCGTGTGGCAATGGAAATTATTCTTCGTATCTTGCACAAAGAGGCGCTTCGGTTGTCGCTTTTGATTACAGCAAAAAAATGATAGAATTGGCTAAAAGACGGCAATCACAATATGCAAAACAAATTGAATTTTGTGTGGCGGATGCGACCGATAGAAAAAGTATATTAGAATTAAAAAGAAATCGAGCCTTTACGAAAGCAGTTTCTAATATGGCAATTATGGATATTACGGATATTGAACCACTTCTTATGGCTGTTTATGAACTGTTGCAGGAAAGCGGAATTTTTGTCTTTGCAACGCAACACCCTTGTTTTGTCACGTTGACTGAAAAATATATGACACCGCACAGTTACTATGATATAGCGATTGAAGGGCAACCGAAAGAGCAGATTTATTATCATCGTTCCATACAAGATATTTTTAACCTTTGTTTTAGAGCTGGATTTGTCATTGATGGATTTTATGAAGAATGTTTTAAAACCAACAAAGAAATTCCTATGGTAATGATAGTAAGGCTTAAGAAGGTAAAACGTGATAGCTTAAAATAAATTCAAGTTTGTCGGGTAAATAGCAAACCCAGCCGAGCCAGTCAACGGTCAAGATGAACGGCGCATATGCGCAGCCGTTGACAGCCCCGCCCGCCTTTGCTGGTAGGCAATCAAGGGGCGACAGCAAGAAGTGCCACCGCCCCGCACTATTATTCAGAAAGGGGAATTTCCATGACCGACCAGATAGCCTATCAAGAATATATCCAGCGCAGGTACAACGCCTTTTGCAAGACTGTTATCCGCTGTGCCGCCTTGGACAAGATTTTGAAGCTTAAACGGCAATGGGAACGGCAAGTTTCCCTTGACTATCTGATGAACGAGAAGTTTGTCCAGTTTGCCGCGTCGGAGCCGGACGAGGAATACCCATTTACCGTCTGCGGTCAGACCGTCCTGCTCTGCAACGCCGCCCTTGCCGACGCGATCTCTGTTTTGCCGGAGCAGACGCGGGAAGAAATCCTGCGCTATTACTTTCTGCGCCAGCCGCAGCGCGTGATCGGCGCGTGTATTGGCCGGTCACGCAGCACAGCGGGGCGGCATATCCAGCTTGCCTTGCAGCGGCTACGCGAAGAAATGGGGGTGAGCCGGTATGAGTAGACTTCTCCCCTATGAAACAATCCTCAAAGCCCGTGAGGGCGACCCAGAAGCCGTGAACGCTGTCCTGCTCCACTACGCCGGATATATCCGCTATTTCTCAAAAGTGAACGGGCAGGTCAACGCCGAGGTGGAGGACTATGTAAAGCAGCGGTTAATTGACTGTCAATTCAAGTTCCGGCTTGACGAACCACCGGACAAGTCATAAAAACTGAATACCAGCCGCCACCGACGCGGCCAGCGAAAGCAGTAAGTCTTGAAAAAGATTTACTGCTTTTTTTGTTGTCCGGCTCCGCTCCCGGCCATTTTGCCCCCTGCCGGTTGTAGTAGTAAGCGAGGAGGGAATTTTTCTGCCCTGGTGTTTGGCATTTGGAGCATTTACCCGTAGTAGAGGGCAAAGAGAAAGGATTTCTCCAACACCGGGTAGAAACCACTGCGTCCGGTGTCATTTTAGCGAAAGCGGGCAGGAATGCCCTTTACAGGATTAGTAGTAGCAGAAAAAGAGAAACAAACTTTTGTGGTTGCAGTTTTCCAAAAAAGTGGCGGACGGAAGTGAGAGAAAGTTTGCAGTCACGGAGAGCAAGTTTCTACCACGGTGCCAAAATCCGCAATTCTGCAGTTTTGCCCCTCGCGGGAAACTTGTTGGGGAGTGCCTTCCCCAAACCCTGCTCATGCGCCCTTACGGGCGAGAAAGGAGGTCACACCATGCGAAAGAAATACAACACGCCCCACCGCAGCCGCGTTGTGAAAACCCGGCTGTCCGAAGATGAGTATGCCGACTTCACAGCGCGGCTTGCGCCCTATGGTATCAGCCAGTCCGAATTTCTCCGGCAGGCGATACGGCGGGCGACCATACGCCCGGTTGTCCATGTGTCGTCGGTCAATGACGAGTTGCTTTCCGCTGTCGGGAAGCTGACAGCCGAGTACGGCAGGATCGGCGGCAACCTCAATCAGATTGCCCGGTATCTGAACGAATACGGCGTACCCTACAACACCCTTTCCGGCGAGGTACGCGCCGCCATATCCGACCTTGCCGTCCTCAAGTATGAAGTCCTCAAGAAAGTAGGTGACGCGGTTGGCAACACTCAAGCATATCAACTCTAAAAACGCCGACTACGGAGCCGCCGAGCAATATCTTCTCTTTGAGCATGACGAGTTTACCATGAAGCCCGTCCTTGATGAAACCGGCAGGCTTATCCCCCGCGAGGACTACCGGCTGTCCACGCTGAACTGCGACGGGGAGGATTTTGCCGTTGCGTGTATGCGGGCCAATCTCCGCTATCAGAAAAACCAGCGGCGGGAAGATGTGAAAAGCCACCACTACATCATCAGCTTTGACCCGCGGGACGGGCCGGACAACGGCCTGACCGTAGACCGGGCGCAGGCGTTGGGGGAACAATTCTGTAAAGAGCATTTTCCCGGCCACCAGGCCCTTGTCTGCACCCACCCGGACGGGCATAACCACAGCGGCAACATTCATGTGCATATCGTCATAAACAGCCTGCGGATTGAGGAAGTGCCGTTCCTGCCCTACATGGACAGGCCGGCCGATACGAAAGTCGGCTGCAAGCACCGATGTACCGACGCTGCCCTGCGCTACTTCAAATCCGAAGTCATGGAGATGTGCCACCGGGAGGGGCTTTATCAAATCGACCTCTTGAACGGCAGCAAGAACCGCGTCACCGACCGGGAGTATTGGGCGCAGAAAAAGGGACAGGCCGCGCTGGACAAGCAGAACGCCCCCATGATTGCCGATAGTATCACGCCCCGGCAGACCAAGTTTGAAACGAACAAGGAGAAGCTGCGGCAGACCCTACGGAAAGCCCTTGCCACCGCCGCCAGCTTTGACGAGTTTTCCTCTCTGTTGCTGCAGGAGGGTGTGACCGTCAAGGAGAGCCGGGGGCGGCTTTCCTACCTCACGCCGGACAGGACAAAGCCAATTACCGCCCGGAAGCTGGGCGACGATTTTGACCGCGCCGCTGTCTTTGCCGTTTTAGAGCAAAACGCCGCCAGAGCAGCCGAAGCGCCAGCCAGATCCCCCGATCCCCCACGCACCATAAAAGACCGCTTGCAGGTTGCCAGAGCCGAGATAGCCGCCCCGAAACAGGACGGAGTGCAGCGGCTTGTGGACATTGAGCAGAAAATGGCCGAGGGCAAAGGCCGGGGCTATGAACGCTGGGCGAAGATACACAATCTGAAGCAGGCCGCCAAAACGCTGTCCGTCTACCAGCAATACGGCTTTACTTCCCCGGAGCAGTTAGAAGCCGCCGTTGACACCGCCTATCAGAAAATGCGCCAGACCAGCGGCGAACTGAAAGCACTGGAAACGAAGCTGCAAGGGAAAAAGAAGTTGCAGCGGCAGGTGTTGGCCTACGCCCAGACCAAGGCCGCCCGCGACGGGCTGCGGGCACAGAAATCCGAGAAAGCCCGCGCCGCATACCGGCAGGCCCATGAGAGCGATTTTATCATAGCCGACGCAGCAGCCCGGTATTTCAAGGCGCATGGCATTACCAAGCTGCCCGCCCGGAAAGCGTTGCAGGCCGAGATCGAGCAGCTTATCTCCGAGAAAGACGGCCTGTATAACACCTATCACGAACAGAAACAGCGGTTCAAGGAGTTGCAGACCGTCAAGCGGAACATCGACCAGATTTTGCGCCGGGACGAGCCGCACCGCAGAAAGGAGCAGAGCCATGAGCGATAACCTGCCCCACATGGACTACCGCCAGCACCGGCGGGCGCGGCGGCTGGTACATGAGTGCTGTAACTACGATGAGGGGAACTGCCTGCTATTGGACGACGGGGAGCCTTGCGTGTGCGTCCAGAGCATTTCCTTTTCCCTCATGTGCCACTGGTTCCGTGTGGCTGTCCTGCCCCTTGACGGGGAGCTGGCCGCAGCCCTCTTGTGCCGGGGAAGCCGGAAACGGTGTGCCGTCTGCGGGGCGGCCTTTGTCCCCAAATCCAACCGGGGAAAATACTGCCCCGACTGCGCCGGGCGCATGAAGAAAATCAAAGCCGCCGAGAGAAAGCGGAAACAAAGGCAGAGATGTCACGCTTTAGAGCCTTTCAAACCCGCATAAATCAAGGCTTTTTTCGTGGGTGTCAAAGGGTACGCGATACATTTATCCTTTTCCCCCGGAAACGGCGTTTTAATGCGTGACAATACGCCAAAATCAACCCGAACACAGGGAGGTGATCCTATCGCTGATTATATCAGGGCAGACACGCGGCTGCCCGCCTATCTGCCGTATCCCCGTTTCCTGCTGAAAATGGAGATTTCACAGACCGCCAAGCTGCTGTATTCGCTGCTGTTAGACCGTTCCACCCTCTCCCAGAAAAACAAGTGGCTGGACGACGAGGGCAGGATTTATATTATCTATCCCATCGCGGAGATAGCAGAAATACTGGATAAAGGCAGCACCACCATCAAGGGGGCGCTTAATGAACTGGACACGGCGGGGCTGTTGGAACGGGAACGGGGCGGCTTCTCCGCACCGAACCGGCTTTATGTCAAAGTACCGCCAGTGCCACAGGTACAGTTTTCAGACCAACTGATGGCCGGAAGTCCGCCCCTCATAGAGCCGGAAAACCGTCCTACTGATGGTCAGAAAACCGACCTTATGATGGTCGGAAAACCGTCCCCTAACCAAACTACTATAAACAACCTTACAGAGAGCCAAACAAAGGGAGTGAGTGGGGGGCCGTCCGCGCCCTATGGCCGATATGGAAATATTTTTCTGTCACAGACCGAATACGACGAGTTGCAGGCAGAGTACCCTGACAGGCTGGAACGGTTCATCGAGGAAATGAGCCGCTACCTTGCCGCCAACGGGAAAAGCTACCAGAACTATGCCGCCGCCCTGCGGATATGGGCGGGGAACGACAAAAAGGAAGCCCCTAAAAAGGGCATACCAGACTACTCATGCAAGGAGGGCGAGAGTTTATGAAGAATGAAATCAACGCGGTTTTGGAGAATATGACGACCACCATCCCGGAGCCGGAGGACTACACCGGCGAGGACGGTTTACTGTACTGCGGCAAGTGCCGCAAGCCGAAAGAAGCCTATTTTGCGCCGGATAAGGCCGCTATCTTCGGGCGCGACCGCCACCCGGCAGAGTGCGACTGCCAGAGAACCGCCCGCGAGGAACGGGAAGCCGCCGAAAAGCGGCGCAGACACCTTGACACCGTGGAAGAACTGAAACGCCGGGGCTTTACCGACCCCACCATGCGGGACTGGACTTTCGAGAACGACAACGGCAGGAACCCGCAGACCGGGCTTGCCCGCCGGTATGTGGAGCATTGGGAAGATATGCGGACAGACAATATCGGCTGCCTGTTCTGGGGCGGCGTAGGCACCGGCAAAAGCTACCTTGCAGGCTGTATCGCAAACGCCCTCATGGAGAAAGAAATCCCCGTCCGCATGACGAACTTTGCTCTTATCCTCAATGACCTTGCCGCCAGCTTTGAGGGGCGCAACGAGTACATTTCCCGCCTTTGTCGTTATCCGCTGCTGATCCTTGACGACTTCGGCATGGAACGCGGGACGGAATACGGGCTGGAACAGGTGTTCAATGTGATTGACAGCCGTTACCGCAGCGGCAAGCCGCTGATCGTCACGACCAACCTTACGCTGGACGACCTGCACAACCCGGAGGACACCGCCCATTCCCGGATTTATGACCGCCTGCTTTCCATGTGCGTCCCGGTACGCTTTACCGGCGACAACTTCCGGCAGGAAACCGCCAAGCGGAAAATGGAGAGCATGAAGAAACTGATTACCGACTGAAAGGAGTATTGCCTATGGCAGATAACAAGCAGCACGACACCCGCACCACCCGCCGCCCTGACTGTGTGACGGAAATCCGCATGGGCAATTCCGTCCTTGTCGTGTCCGGCTATTTCAAGAAAGACACCACAACCACAGCCGCCGACAAAATGGCGCGGGTACTGGAAGCGGAAGCCGCTGCTACACAGGAGCCGACTTATCCGGCGTGAACCGGGGCATGGAAAAGCGGCCATGCCAGGGAGCATGACCGCTGGAACGAAAATCGGAAGTGCTTTAGCAATTCTTAATCTCATTCTCTATAAAATAATTTGCAATTTCAAAGGCTTTTATTCTTCTCTTTGCCAATGTGATTTGTGATTTATAACGCTCGGAATTATCCTTTGATTCAAATGTTTTTACTGTTTCTCTTAGCTTGTGCAGAGTTGAATCAATTTGCCTTTTGGCCGCGGTTAATTCATCTATTGTATACTTCATGTTTTCTCCTTTAACTTCTGATTTTTTTGTTAAATCAGAGTATACCACGGAGTTATGAACTTTTCTACTGCAAATATGGGACGACAACCCATACCATAAAAATCGGAAAATTGAAAAGCTGTAAAGAAGCAAATTTAACGCTTTTGCCGCTGTACAGCCCCCGCCGTTCCGTGGTACAATGAAACCACGGAATAGTGGGGCTGGCTGTCGGAAACGGAGGATTTTATGTTAAGACAAGCCACCCAAAACCTCATTACCGCCCTTTATCCGAGATTGTCCCACGAGGATGAATTGCAAGGCGAGAGTAATTCCATATCGAACCAAAAAAGGATACTCGAAACCTACGCAAAACAGAACGGCTTTACCAATCTGCGCTGGTACACCGACGACGGTTTTTCCGGCGCGAACTTCCAGCGGCCCGGATTTCAAGCCATGCTTGCGGACATTGAAGCCGGGAAAGTGGGTACGGTCATCGTCAAGGACATGAGCCGGTTAGGGCGAAACTACTTGCAGGTAGGGTTTTACACGGAAATGCTGTTCCCTCAAAAGGGTGTGCGTTTTATCGCTGTCAACGATAATGTGGACAGTGCCAGCGAGGGCATGGACAACGATTTTACCCCGCTGCGAAATCTGTTCAATGAATGGCTGGTGAGAGATACGAGCAAGAAAATCAAGGCAGTGAAAAAGTCAAAAGGCATGAGCGGCAAGCCTGTTACCAGCAAGCCGGTTTACGGCTATGTGATGGACGAGGACGAGAATTTTATTATAGACGAGGAAGCCGCCCCGGTGGTGCAGCAGATTTACCAGCTTTGCCTTGCCGGGAACGGCCCGACCAAGATTGCCCGTATGCTGACGGAGCAGCAAATCCCCACGCCGGGGACGCTGGAATATCAGCGGACAGGCAGCACCCGCCGTTATCACCCAGGCTATGAGTGCAAATGGGCGACCAACACCGTCGTTCATATCCTCGAAAACCGAGAGTACACCGGATGTCTGGTGAACTTCAAAACGGAAAAGCCTTCTTATAAGGTCAAGCACAGCATAGAGAACCCCGTCGAGAAGCAGGCCATTTTCGAGAACCACCATGAGCCGATCATCGACAAGGAAACATGGGAACGGGTGCAGGAGTTACGCAAACAGCGCAAACGCCCGAACCGCTACGATGAAGTGGGGCTGTTCTCCGGGATTTTGTTCTGCGCCGACTGCGGCCATGTGCTGTATCAGCAGCGGTATCAGAACAAAGACCGCAAACAGGACTGCTACATCTGCGGCAGCTACAAGAAGCGCACCCGCAACTGTACGGCGCACTTTATCCGCACCGATCTGTTGACCGCTGGTGTCCTGGCAAATCTCCGGCAAGTGACCGAATACGCAGCCAAGCATGAGAGCCGGTTTGTGAAACTACTTGTCCAGCAGAACGAGATCGGCGGCAAGCGAAAGACCGCCGCAGCCATCAAGCAGCTTGAACAGGCGCAGGAACGCATTTCTGAAATCAGCCGCATTATCAAGCGGCTGTATGAGGACAATGTAAACGGCAAAATCAGCGATGAGCGTTTCATGGAACTGTCGGCTGACTACGAAGCCGAGCAAGCGGAGCTGAAAAAGAGAGCCGCCGCCCTGCAAGCCGAACTGGACAAGTCACAGGCAGCTACCGTCAACGCCGAGAAATTTATGGGCATTGTCCGCAAGCACCTTGCCTTTGAAGAACTGACCCCCACTCTCTTGCGGGAAATGATCGAGAAAATTGTGGTGCATGAGTGCAGCTATGATGAGAACGGCACCCGCAGGCAGGACATTGAGATTTATTACAGCTTTGTCGGCAAGATTGACTTGCCCGAATAACCGCCCGACCTATCCGACACAATGGCCAAGTG